>NZ_WHJF01000359.1:0-606 GCF_011682185.1 Massilia genomosp. 1 | reverse complement strand
CATGCTTTCAATTTCGATAAATATGGTTTTCTCTATTTGGCCGAGGCTCAGTATCGATTTAACCGGCGCTTCGATTTGTCGACCATTTTGACGCGCCTCTTGTACGCTGCTGTCGCCACGGGCAACCAAACCGAAGCGTGGTGTCGGTTAGCTGAAGATCAGCGCTAATCACCTACATGTTTGCTCCACCAGCTAACCCGATCGGGTCTTGACTGATAAATCGGCCAATATCCGGGTCGTAGTATCGAAAGGTATTATAGTGCAGCCCCGTGCTTTCGTCGGCGTACTGTCCGGGAAAGCGCAGAGGCTGCTCTATGGGAACTGATAAAATGGAATCTTCCCCATCGTTAACTTTGCCCCAAGCCTGGTAATTACCGGCCCATGCAAGATTTCCGACCTCGTCCGTTACTTCTAGCGGAGCACCAACAAGATTAGTATGAAAGTGATAAATTCGACGGGCTGTACTTTGTTCTGCCTTTATGTAACCGTTCACGTCCCGGACGGAATCGGCGGCAGCGAGGGTGTGGCGACGCCCTTTCTGGCGGCGGCGATCACAGTGGCGATGTAGACCCAGGAGGAAACGGCCCGCTTGCGGCAAGTCTCGAT
>NZ_WHJF01000358.1:0-606 GCF_011682185.1 Massilia genomosp. 1 | reverse complement strand
CGGCCGCCGTCGAGTCGTCCGACAGGATCAGGGTGTGGCCGGAGGCGGTGTGCTCGTACCAGTAGAACCAGCCTTTTTCTTCCCAGCGCCGGTGTACGTAGTTGTAGTCGGACTCGTCGTACTGGCAAGCATCCTTCATGACCGGGTCCGGGCCGCCGACGCGGAACTCGCTCTTGCGCACGCCGTAGTCGCCGAAGATGTCGTCGGTCTGGTCCTTGACCGTCATGTTGTGGAACAGATAGTTGTCGCGGCGCAGGCGCAGGTAGGCCAGCCATGGCAGCAGGACCATGTCGTAATAGACTTCGCCGCCGTCGGCGCGCACGCGGCGGAACTCGAACACGTAGCCGTTGAAATAGCGCTTGCTGTTGTCTTCGCGCACCAGTTCCACGGTGGCCATCTTGCCTTGCACATCCTTGAGGGCGATGTTGGGATCGTCGCTCAGGCACTCGACGGTGAAGTGGAAGTCGCGCGACAGGCCCTCCACCGCGTCGATCCGGTTGGCCACGAGGCTGGCGGGGCCTCCGCTGGGAAAGTTCAGGCGCAGCAGGCGGTTGTTCTGACGGGTCATGCGGGCTTCCTTTGGGTGGGCATGTGACGTTGCATGGA
>NZ_WHJF01000357.1:0-609 GCF_011682185.1 Massilia genomosp. 1 | reverse complement strand
TCGCCTACCTTCGCATGTCCAAGTTTAAAAACCTTCCGGCCAATCCACTACAACCAGCCGCCGCTCCGTTGCGATCTACCATCTACCGTGCCGGCTGTCCAGTTCCACTCAAAACGGCATAGAGCCCATTTAGGCCCCTTCTTTGGCTCACAAAACCCCTCTGCAGAGCCTGGTTTACCGGGCGCCTTTGCTCCATTCGGATCAGCAGCGTCACCGGGTGGCTCCCCAGCAGCAGCATAAGCCCAGTCGGGCCAGTCCCATGTAGGAAGGTTTGGATCCGGTTTGAAAAGGTCCGACATTCTTGGACTTTGTGACGGAAAATTTGGGTTAAAGGGATCAACTGGCGGCGTATTTCTGCAGACGATTACTGGGCCGGCCATCGTGCAAGCAAGCCCAAGCGGGTCGATATTACTAATAGGATTACCGCCAACATATCCGTGAGTATTTATGCCACCTTTAAGGCCGATCGGATCGCTCTGGATATACCGCCCACCCGACGCGCACTTTCCTAAATTTCGCCACTTTCCCTAGTCGAATCAACAGCTTGAAGCAGCTAAATTCAGATGCCGCCCCGGTATTGTTGCAAATTTCCCTAGACACGCATTCTGG
>NZ_WHJF01000356.1:0-612 GCF_011682185.1 Massilia genomosp. 1 | reverse complement strand
TACAGCAGTTTGAATGGCTGTTGGAAGGCTTCGATTTATGGCGAAATGCTCCTCATAAAACCTTGCATTTCGGTTCCGTTTCATAGGGGGATTTGGTAAAATAGTGCATGCCAGAAGCCGTCGCAAAACCTTCCATTTTACCCCCGCGCTACCAGCTCCCGGAGCTGGTGTTGCCGCCCGTTTTGCCCACCGACGCAGCCTCCTTAACGGCCCTGCTGCACGCGGTCATCGCCTCGCACAATGATGTCAAGACGCAGGCGCTAAACCACATGCAGCACATGCTCGAACAGTTCATCCTGGCGCGCCACCGCATGTTTGGCGCCAGCTCGGAGCAGTCGGCGAACCAGGGGCGTTTGTTCGACGAGGCCGAGACGCTCGCCGCCGACAGCACCGAGATACAGGACGTTGCGCCGTTGCCACCCGAGTTGGAGCCGGGCAAGGGCAAACCCGCATCCAAGCCGGCGCGTGGCAAGCGCGCGCCGTTACCATCGGAGTTGCAGCGCGTCGACGTGGTCCACGACGTCCCCGCTGCTGAACGCACCTGTCCGTGTGGCACCCCGATGGTCGAGATCGGGCAGGACGTTAGCGAACAGCTCGACATCGTACCGATGC
>NZ_WHJF01000355.1:0-614 GCF_011682185.1 Massilia genomosp. 1 | reverse complement strand
AAAGCTTTTACGAGCTCAAGCGGAACGCGGCGGCAGGTTTGGATGGCGTGACATGGGGGGAGTACGAAAATATTCTCTACGGGCGGGTTGTGCAGCTGCATAAGGAGCTGCACACTGGGGCGTATCGCGTCCAAGCCTCGCGGCGAGTTTATATACCCAAAGCGGACGGCAAGCTGCGTCCGTTAGGGATCGCCGCTGTAGAGGACAAGATCGTGCAACAGGCCGTAGTCAAGGTGCTGAACATGATTTACGAGGAAGATTTCCTCGGTTTCTCGTACGGATTCCGGCGCGGTCGCAGCCAGCACGATGCGCTGGACGCGGCTAGCGTCGGGATCACGAGCCAGAAGATAGGCTGGATACTGGACGCCGACATTCAGGCGTTCTTCGACACCATCGACCACAAGTGGATGATGCGATTTCTGGAACATCGGATCATGGATCGGCGCCTTCTGCGGCTGATCCACAAATGGCTCAAAGCGGGCGTGATCGAAGATGGACGTCGGACAGCGGCAGAAAAGGGCACTCCGCAAGGATCTGTTATTTCTCCGTTGCTGGCGAACATTTACCTGCACTATGTGCACGATTTATGGGCACATCAGTGGAGGGGCAGACAC
>NZ_WHJF01000354.1:0-614 GCF_011682185.1 Massilia genomosp. 1 | reverse complement strand
CCCCAGTCCCTAACGCGATCGGCAAATTGAGCCGGATGACGGATGAATCGGGCAATACCAGCTATACCTACGACGAATTGGGGCGGCTGGCGACCAAAACGCAGAATACGATCGGCGGGGTCTACAATACCACCCATACGCTAAGCTATGCCTACAATGCCGTCGGCCAGCTGGCAAGCATGACGTACCCGAGCGGCAACCGCGTCAATTATGGCTACAACAATGCGGGGCAAGTCACCAGCATTGTGCTCAATCCTGTTCAGGCTAGCGGTAGCGGCACAAACACCGGCAGCAGCATCGTTTTGCTGAGCAATATCACCTATGCACCGTTTGGTGGAACGACGGGTTGGACGTGGGGCAACAGCGTACCGGCAAGCCAGTACGCGCATCAACGCGCCTATGACCTCAACGGCCGCATCAGCAGCTATACATTGGGAAGCCCTTCGGCTAACGGCATCGTGCGTACGGTCAGTTACGACGCCGCCAGCCGCATCAAAGGTTATACGCATACGGGCACCGGCACGGCGCCCAGCCCCGCCAGTCTTAACCAGACCTTCGGCTACGACGAACTTGATCGCCTGATCAGCTATGGCGGCAACGGCGTTTCCCAGACT
>NZ_WHJF01000353.1:0-615 GCF_011682185.1 Massilia genomosp. 1 | reverse complement strand
GTGACGCTGTGCCGGTGTAACGAATTGGATAGCGCTGTGACGGTGTTCCTCGTTGTACCAGCGCACGAACGTGCCGACCCACTGCCTTGCGGCCATGAGGCTTTCAAATGCGCCCTGCGGGTAGGCTGGGCGGTACTTGAGCGTTTTGAAGAGGCTTTCGCTGAAGGGGTTGTCATTGCTGCACGCGGGCCGACTGAAAGAAGGGACGACGCCCAGCTTTTGCAGCGTTGCAAGCATGGTGGCACCCTTCATCGGACTGCCGTTATCGGAATGCAGCACCACCTGTTTTGGCGCGATGTTTTCGCGTACACAAATATCGCGCATTACCTCGCTGGCCAGCTCGCTGCTCTCTGCTTCGTAGACCTGCCAGCCGACGACCTTGCGGCTGTAGATATCCATGAACAGGTACAGATAGAAGTAGCTCCCCATGACCGGCGTTGGCAGATAGGTGATGTCCCAGCTAAACAGTTGGCCCGGTGCCGTTGCCGCCAGCGCACGCGGCTTGTGGCGCGGTTTCGCTGGCTTTTCGGCACCTCGGTGCTTGAGCTGGTTTGCCGCTTTCAGCACGCGATAGAAGGTCGATTCCGAGGCGACGTACTCGCCCTGGTCGACCAG
>NZ_WHJF01000352.1:0-651 GCF_011682185.1 Massilia genomosp. 1 | reverse complement strand
CCCGCGTGACCTGCGTTGGCTTGCAGTATTTCAGCGGGTCGCCTGGCAGATCGGAGGACCAGCATCCGTCGCCAGTATGGAAAAACGGCACCACGCGGCGCTCACGCAGCGCGGCCGACAGCTCCGCTGGCGCACCCTCCTCTGCAGCGATATCGGCGTGCCATTCAAGGCTTCTGGCGTTCATTATTGGGACGAGCGTGGGCGCTCCTTCGGCGTCAAAGAACAGAAAGCCGTGGGGATTGGTAAAAAGATAGTATTCAACGAATCCGTAGCGATCACACAGGCCCTGGACCATGGCGGCCGCAGCCGGGTCGCGCAAAAATCCAAACTCGTGGGCGTCCAGCTGACCGGCCTGGCTGCGTGATTGATCGAGGAAGTAGGTGTTCTGCAGAGCGTCGATGGCCGCCTCCAGCTGGTCGAGCGCGTCGGGCTCCTGCTTCCGGATAAACCGATGAATGAGGCCACGATTAAAGGCCGCCACG
The DNA here is from genome assembly GCF_011682185.1 of Massilia genomosp. 1. Classification (NCBI taxonomy): domain Bacteria; kingdom Pseudomonadati; phylum Pseudomonadota; class Betaproteobacteria; order Burkholderiales; family Oxalobacteraceae; genus Massilia; species Massilia genomosp. 1. The sequence goes on along the minus strand of NZ_WHJF01000352.1, from coordinate 169 downwards.
GCAAAGCTCGCGTCGGCGCGCGCAGTTAACATGATTTTCTTACAGGGCAGATCGGCGGCCGCCTCGCAAAACTCCAGCCCATCCATGTCCGGCATCGCGTAATCGATCACCACGACAGTGGGCAGCGAAAAACGCTGGGGATCGCCGACAAAGTGATAGATCCGCTCCA
>NZ_WHJF01000351.1:0-661 GCF_011682185.1 Massilia genomosp. 1 | reverse complement strand
CACGGCGCTGCCTTTGGCGGCGCGCAATGCGGCCTGGCTGCCGGCCATGTCCTTGGCGGTCTTGGCCGAGGCCGCGTCGACCAGGGCGCCTTCGGCCTGCATGTACTGGCCGAGCCGGGAGTTGGAGTAGGTCGGGGTCTTGGTGACCAGGGTGCTGGCCTTGTCGCCGAGCACGTCGGCGTAGGGGCCAAGGGACTACCGAGGCCTTACTGCGGTAGCTATATCAATGATCCGTGCCTGTCCAGTCGATCGTGTCGCATGGGGGCGGCGCGACGTCTCGGGAAGCCACGCGGTGTATAGATCTACTCGACGGCCCAGTCCTCAAGGAGAAGGCGCGAGCGTATGCCTGGATCGGCAGGTCTGTCGCTTTCATTAATCCACGTGAGCTGCGATGCAGTGTGCAAGGCTGCGGCACTCTCCAGAAATGTGCAGCACGCCAAGTGTTTGCCCTTGTAGATAAACAGCATGGGCAAATTCTCAGGGTGGTAGTCGCCCAGAAATTCCGCATGCTCTTCAATGTCCAACCAAAGCCATGTGAGCCTCTTGCAAAACTAGCGGAACGGATGAAAATTGCTTGGCAGCGCAAGCGAAAAGGTGGGAGTGGGCGCCCATTTCTGGCATGATTTAGTTTCTGAAGCTTAATCAAAACGCCCACACCATG
>NZ_WHJF01000350.1:0-664 GCF_011682185.1 Massilia genomosp. 1 | reverse complement strand
CCTGGTCGACAGCGCGCCAGAGATAGTGGTGTTTGCCCTTGATGGTGAGCACGACTTCGTCGAGATGCCATTTGTCGCCGCGCTGCGGCTGACGCCGGCGCAGTTCGTTGGCATATCGCTGACCGAATTTCAACGTCCATTGGCGGATCGTCTCATACGTCACGAAAATGCCGCGACTGGCCATCAGTTCCTCAATGTCGCGAAAACTCAGCGAAAATCGGAAGTACAGCCATACGACGTGGCTGATGACGTGGTGTGGGAAGCGAAAGCCGAGGTAAAGTTGCGTGGGTGTCATGCCAGCAGTTTACAAAAACCGCCGCGCGCCGCCAAGTTGACAGTACCAAATTTATAGGTTAACGGAGATTTTAGATGAACGCAAAGTCAGAAAGAAAAATACAAACTGCATTACTTGGTGCTGTTGAAAGCAGCAAGGCAGGCGAGTACCTGTTGATGGGAAACTGGAACTATCAGCCGGTCGAACCAGAAAATATTACATGTTGCATTGTTGCAGTAGACGCGACACAGACGGAGTTGAAGTGAGCCTCTTGCAAAACTAGCGGAACGGATGAAAATTGCTTGGCAGCGCAAGCGAAAAGGTGGGAGTGGGCGCCCATTTCTGGCATGATTTAGTTCTAACGCTTAATCAAAACGCCCACACCATGAA
>NZ_WHJF01000034.1:0-59478 GCF_011682185.1 Massilia genomosp. 1 | reverse complement strand
TTGCTCGTCCTGGGTAAGCACAATCTCCGTCGCAATTCGCATTAGCTTTCTCCTGGTTGATGCACAAGAATAGCGCCTCATCCGCGATATTTCAATACGAAGCACTGAGAATGCAACACTACACTAGGGGGCATGCATGCTTTCAACTTTCAACGTTCAACTTTCAACTTTCAAGCATGCGGCCGGCGCGCAGCCCCCCCCCGCCCGGACCATCACAGGAACTTGTAATTGGCCATCAAGGTCAGCGAACGCCCGCGCGGGTCGGCCACGCGTGGTTCCCACGAGCTGCCGGCCCCGGTATTGCCGTCGTAGGCGATGGCGAATGGCGGATCCTGGTCGAACAGGTTTTTGATCCCGACCGTCAAGCTCAGGTTTTTCACACCAGTGTAGCTCAGGCTGGCATGAAAAATCGAGTACGCGTCCACTTTAGGCTGGTAATTGGACGGCACGATGCGTCCGCTGGCCACGCCCGGCAGCACCTGGTCGGTGTAGCCGCTGCGATACACGTTCTGCAACATGGCGCTCCACGGCCCTTTGGCGAAGGTGAGGTAGGCGGTGTGCTTCCACTTCAGGCCGAGGTCGCCCGTAAAGCTGAACACGCCGACTTCATCCTTGCTGTAGGGCGCCGTTTCCAAGGGCTTACTCTTTTTCTTGAGCAAGTAGGAACCATCCACGCCGGCCGCCCAGTTGCCGGCCCACAGCTTGCCATTGCTGCGGGCGCCGACTTCGATGCCGCGCGTAATCGCCGCGCCCGTGTTGAGCCAGCGCCGGTCGATCGCGACCAGGTTGCCGGCGGCATCGCGCGCGAACTGGTCCTTGAACAGTTCGTAGTTGGCCAGCATGAGCGGCAGGTCGACTTCCTTGATGGTCTCGAAGCGCCGCACTTCCCAGATGTCCATGTTGGCCGAGAAGCGCGCGGACGGCTCGAACACCACGCCGACGGTGCCCTGCTTGGAGGTTTCCGGCCCCAGCTTGGCCTTGCCGCCGGTGTAGATGAGCGGGCCGATCGATTCGCAGCCGGGACGGGTGGTGTCGACCTTGCCGCTGGCGCACTTGCCCGGATCGGCCAGGTCCTTGCCGGCGTAGGTCGATTCGGTGATGCCGTTGAATAACTGGTTGAACGAGGGCGCACGGAAACCTTCGTTATACGAACCACGGAACAGCCACTGCGTGGTCGGCTGGTAACGGAACGATACCTTGGGATTGAGCGTGTTGCCGAAGCCCGAATAATGATCCTGGCGCGCCGCCACGGTGATGTCGAGTTCCTTGGTGAGCGGCACCAGCACCTCGGCGTAGAAGGCGCGGATGTCGCGGCTCACTTGCGGCAGGACATTGACATCGTCGAACGGCGCGTTGAGGATGGCTCGGCGATGTTGCGCAGGTCGCCGTTGAATGTGTATTCTTCCTTGCGGATATCGGTCCCCACGGCGGCCATGATGGGGCCGGCCGGCAAGGTATAGACCTCGCCCGAGAGCGCGGCGTCGAAGGCGCTCAGGGTGGTCTTGCCGCCGTACAGCACGACGCCGGCGGCCGAAGCGTTGCGGATCAGGTCGAGCGCCTGCTGCGACTGCTTCTCGCCGGCTTTCAGGAAGGGGTTGATCAAGCCGCTGCCGAGCGCGGCCGCCAGCGGGGCGGTGTAGCTGTAGCCCTTGCCCAGGGTCGATTCGGACTCGCTGGTGGCGCGCGCGGCGCCGACCTTGTAGTCAAGCTTGCCGATCTGGCCGTCCGCGCCCAGTTGCAGGCGGCCGGCACGGCTTTCGGTGGCGATTTCGCGGTCGCCGCATTCCATGCAGCGCCAGCGGTAGGCGATCGGCAAGCCGCGGTTCGCTTCGATCGAGGGGAACTCGGCCACCAGCGCGTTGAACACCTCGTTATAGGCCGCGCCGGTGCTCGGATAAAACGAGCTGGCCGGAAAGGTGGCCGCGTTGGGCGAGACCTGGTTCGGCGAAAAGCGCTTGGCGACCTCGGTTTTGGCGCCGACCAGTTCGGCAAAAAACTCGTGCCCGCCACGGCGCATGGTGGCGCGCGTGACGAAGTTGCTGTTCTTGACGAGCTGCTGCAACACGGCCGCGCGGCCGGTATCCCAGGCGCAGCCGAGGCCGCCCGACGGGGTGTCCCACAGCTTGTCGTCGTAGGCGCCCATGCCGTCGATCGATGCGCAGCCGGCGCCGCCCGGCAAGTCGAGCAGGCTGACGCCCGAATAGGCTTGCGTGGTGCCGCGCCGCAGCGGTCCGGTATTGCTGCCGCGGCTGAAGATGGTGTTGCCGAGGCTGGTCGCGAAGACGTTGGCGAAGGGCGTGCCGCGCGTGTCGACCGAGACGCCACGGTCGGGCTGGAAGGTATTGACGAAGTCGCGCTGGTCGCCGCGCAAGGCCTTGTTTTCGCCGGTGGACAAGGCGAACAGCAGATTGAAGCCCTGTTCCTGCAAGTCGCCGAAGCCGCCCGTGGCAACCCTGCGGCCGTTGAGCAGCACCAGGGTGCTGTCGGCGCCCTGGCCGCGCAGGTTGGCCGAGGATGCGCCGTTGTTGCCGCGCTGCGAGCCGGAGGTGACGTCGGCGTTGCTGGCGAGGTTGTCGGAACCGTTGCCGTTGATGTTCAGGGTGGCGATCAGTTGCTCGGCGTTGACGATGCCCTGGGCTTCGATTTGCTTGCGCGAAATCACCTCGACCGGCAGGGCGCCTTCGCGGGCGATCCGCTTGATGCTGCTGCCAGTGATGTCGACGCGCGCCATGGGCTGGTCGGCCGCCTGCGCGGCGGCGCCGCCGGCCACGCACATCAGGGCGATCGCTTGCGCTAGCTTGCCTGACTTCACGGTTTCTCCTTGGGTTTTCTCATGCACTGCGTGCATACATTACTATTCTTGGCAAGACGTCATGAATCGGACGAGCCTACGCGCTGCGCGCTGGACCAGCCAATGAAATTTCCTGAAGCAACTATAACTTCATGGAATGGCTGGCGCCGGTATTCATCTTGCATTACCGGGCCATTTTACTGGCGCGCCGGCGCTGTTCCGGATCGATGTCGAGGTAGCGCCAGGTGGTGAATTCGACAGGATGGCGCTTGTAGTTTTTTAACCACGGATGTTGCAGGTCGGCAGAGAGCGGGTGGCTCAGCGGCACCCACGGGTTGTAGGCGTGGATTAATTGATTCATCTCGCCATAAAGTTTCTGGCGCGCCGGCGAGTCGCCCAGCAGGCGTGCCTGTTCGTAGCGCTCGTTATAGGCCGGCAAGTTGAAGCGCGCATAGTTGGCGCGGCCACGGTTGGCGCCGTACAAGAGCTGGTAGAAGTTGTCGCCATCCGGGAAATCGGCGATCCAGTTGCTCTCGAACATTTGCACCTTGCCCAGGCGGGAGGCTTTGATGATTTCTGTCTTCTTGTCGGTCCGAAACACCACGCGCAGGCCGATGGCGTTCAGGTTCTTGCGCCACAGCTCGTCGCGCAGGCGCCCGCCGACGGTCGCTTCGCTGTGCATGGTCAGTGTGACAGGCTGGCCGTCGGGGCCGCGCCGGAAGCCGTCCGGGTCGCGCTGGCGGTAGCCGAAGCGCTCCAGCAGCGCCTGCGCCAGCGCCTTGTTGTACGGCACCGGCGTGCGGTAGGCCGGATCGTAGCCGAGCACGTTCGGCGGCAAGGGCGACTCGGCGCGCAGGGCGAAGCCTTTCTTGAGCAGGCCGATGTCTTCCGCGCTGTCGTAGCTGAGCGCAATCGCGCGGCGCAGGGCGACCTTGTCCTTGCCGTAGCCGCCCAGCAGCGGGTCGTCCATGTTCATCCACATATAATAAGTCTGCAACACTGGAAAGCGGGTCAGGACGATGCCGCGCGCGGCCAGTTCCGGTTTCAGGCGGCCGTCGCGGATCACCATGTCGGTCAGCGATTCGGGCACCTGCTCCAGGTAATCATATTCGCCGCTCAAAAATCCCAGCATGCGTCCCTGGAATTCCTCGGCGATGCGCACCTCGACCTTGTCGATCAAGGGCAGGCGCTGCCCGTGCCGGGTCAGGCCCCAGTCGCGGTTGGCCAGCAACACGATCTTGTCGCTGCGCTTCCACTCGCCCAAGCGAAACGGGCCGCTGCCGACCGGATGGTTGCCGGCCTGGCCCGGATAGGCCTCGATCACCTCGCGCGCCACCGCGCTTGACGCCGGCATCGCCAGGTAAAACAGGAAATTCCTGTCGGGGGCGGACAGGGTGATGCGCAGGGTGTGGCGGTCCAGGGCCTGCAAGCCGGCAATCCCGGTAGTGTCGCTGAACGCGCCCTTGAGCGCGGCGTCGCCCTTGAGCTTGCCTTCGAACAGGAACAGCCAGGGCGACTTGAGGGCCGGGTCGTACAGGCGCTTGAGACTGTAAACATAGTCGGCGGCCGTGACTTCGCGGCGCTGGCCCTTGAAGGCCGGATCGGCGCCGAACAGCATGCCGGGACGCAGGCGGAAGGTGTACACCAGGCCGTCCGCGCTCACCTCGGGCAGCGCCAGCGCGGCATTGCCGCCCAGGGCCACCGGCCGGGCCGCGTAGTCGTAGCGCAGCAGCGGGTCGAACAGGTTTTCAAGCAGGCTCAGGGTGGCGATGTCGGACGCCACCGCCGGGTCGAGCCCGGTTTCGCTGGTGGTCAGCAGGGTATGCAGGACTTTCTCGGCCGCATGCGCGGGCGCGCCGAGCAGCAGCAGGGCTGCAACGCTGGAAGCTATCAGGCGGCGAATCGTCATGGCAAGTCCTCGTGGTCCGGTGCGTATGATAGGCCAAGGCGATGCCTGCCGGCTTTTTACATAGCCAAGCTGCATGGTTTGCTTAAATCGCGGTAACCTGCGCCTATACTCTCGCTGAAACACCGGCTCCCTAACGCGAAACGATGACGACATGGCATTAAATTACATCTGGTCCGGCTTTTTCCTGGTCGGCTTCCTGGCGGCGCTGGCGCAGTGGATTTTCCTCGGCGACACCGAGATTTTCAAGAAGATCGTCGACGGTACCTTCGACTCGGCCAAGATGGCGGTGATGGATATTGCCCTGCCCTTGGCCGGAGTGATGACCTTGTGGCTCGGCATCATGAACATCGGCGAAAAAGCCGGCGCCATCGGCTGGCTGGCCAAAGTCATCTCGCCCTTCTTCTCGCGCATCTTTCCCGATGTGCCGAAAGACCACCCGGCCACCGGCCACATGGTGATGAATTTTTCCGCCAACCTGCTCGGGCTCGACAACGCCGCCACGCCGTTCGGCCTGAAGGCCATGGAAAGCTTGCAAACGCTCAATCCCGACAAGGATACGGCCAGCAACGCCCAGATCATGTTCCTGGTACTGCACACCTCCGGGCTGACGCTCATTCCGCTGGCCATCATGGCCCAGCGCGCGATTCTCGGCGCCAAAGACCCGTCCGATATCTTTATTCCCTGCATGATCGCGACCTATGTGGCGACCTTGACCGGCATCATCGTGGTGTCGATCAAGCAGCGCATCAACCTGCTCAACCGCGTCGTGATTGGCTGGCTGGGCGGGATGACGGCGGCCATCTGCGCGCTGATCTTCTTTTTCACCAACTACCTGAGCAAGCCGGAAATCGAACTGGTTTCGCGCGTGTCGAGCAACCTGATTTTGTTCTCGATCATCATCATCTTCATCCTCGGCGCCATGCGCAGGCAGGTCAACGTGTATGAAGCGTTTATCGAAGGCGCCAAGGGCGGCATCCAGACCTCGCTGACCATCATTCCCTACCTGGTCGGGATGCTGGTGGCGATCAGCGTGATCCGCAATTCGGGCGTGCTCGGCTTTGTGGTGCGCGGGCTGGAATGGATTTTCATCCACCTCGGGATGCCGACCGAATTCACCCCGGCGCTGCCGACCGCGCTGATGAAGCCGCTCTCGGGCAGCGGATCGAAGGCGATGATGATCGACGCCATGACCACCTATGGCGTCGATTCCTTCGTCGGGCGCCTGGCCTGCATCTTCCAGGGCTCGGCCGACACCACCTTCTACATCGTGGCGCTGTACTTCGGCTCGGTGGGCATCCGCAAGACGCGCTACGCGATTTCGTGCGGCCTGATTGCCGACTTTGCCGGCATCGTCGCGGCCATCTTCGTCGCTTACCTGTTCTTCGGCTGACTATGAATATCAAGACGCTGCGTCCCCTCGCCCTCGCCGTGCTGCTGGCTTTTTCACACGCCGCCAGTGCCCAGTTACCGGCGCCGGTCAGCCAGTTGCTGTTCGATGCCAACATTCCGGAAGACGCCATGAGCGCGCTGGTGCTGCGCGGCGACACGACACTGCTGTCGCACCTGGCCGAGCGTCCGCTCAATCCGGCCTCGACCATGAAGCTGGTGACCACCATGGTCGCGCTCGACCAACTGGGGCCGGCGTTTCGCGGCCGCACCGAACTGCGCAGCGGCGCCAGCATCAGCGGCGACGTGCTGCGCGGCGACCTGGTGCTGCGCGGCGGGGCCGACGCCGATTTCAGCGGCGAGGTGCTCGAACGCATGCTGCAAGCGCTGCGCAACCAGGGCATCCGCAAGATCGACGGCCGCCTGGTACTGGACCGCCAGTTGTTCAACCCGGCCCGGCTTGATGTCGGCGCGCCACCGTTCGACGAATCGCCCGAGGCCTACACCAACGTGATTCCAGACGCCTTGATGGTCAACAAGAACATGCTCGAACTCGACCTGCGCTCGGGCGCCGGCACGGTGGCGGTGGCGGCGACTCCGGCGCTCGAGGGCGTGACGGTGAGCTCGGCCATGACCCTGGTCGACGCCGACTGCGGCAGCTGGGCCAACGGCTGGAAGCAGCCTGACGTGCAGCGCGACCGGCTTGGCAAGATCACGGTCGTTCTCAAGGGAAGTTTTCCGAAACACTGCGCCAAGTCCTACCGGGTCAACGTGCTCGACCGCCAGGATTACCTCGACCGCCTGTTGCGCGCCACCTGGCATCGCCTGGGCGGGGTGCTGGTGGGCGACACGGTCGAAGCGGCCAGCCCGCCGGCCACGCGCCTCTTGGCCGAGCACGTCTCGCGCACCCTGCCCGAGATCGTACGCGACTACAACAAGAGTTCCGACAACACCCTGGCGCGCACCGTGTTCCTGACCCTGGGCAGCCTGGAAGCCGATCCGGTGGCGGGCAGCCGCCCGCTGGCGGCCAATCCCGGCGAAACCACGGTGGCGCGCGCCGACCGTACCGTACGCGACTGGATGCGCGCGCGCGGCATCGACGATGCCGGGCTGGTGCTGGAAAACGGCTCGGGCCTGTCGCGCATCGAACGCATCAGCGCGGTGCAGATGGGCGGCGTGCTGCAGGCGGGGCTGCGCAGCAACTGGTCGCCGGAATTCATCAGCAGCTTGCCGATCGCGGCGGTGGACGGCACCCTGCGCCGGCGCCTGGCCGACAGCCCGGCGGCCCAGCGCGCGCGCCTGAAAACCGGGACCTTGCGCAATGTGGTGGCGGTGGCCGGTTATGTGCGCGATGCCGGCGGGCAGCAATGCGTGGTGGTGGCCATGATCAACAGCGAGTTGATCGGCAACGGCAAGGGCCGCGCGGTGCTCGATGCGCTGGTCGACTGGGTGGCGCGCTCGGGAGGGCCGAATTAAGGCGGCAGCGGTCTTGTCCCAACATGGTCGTGATTTACCACGACCTCAGCTTACGCCGGCAGGAACGATTAAGCCGTAACTCGGAACTATGGGCCGATACTATGTGATTTGAGCCGATATACGGAAATTTGAGCCGATTCCGAGAAATTTGACCCGATACTGACAATTTTGAGCCGATACGCTGAAATTTGAGCTGATTCTACGAAATTTGGGCCGCTGTTGAAGAAAAATGAGCCGATTTTGATGAAGCTGGCTCAAATTTGGGTAGAATCGGCCCATAGATCGCACCAAAATGCTAAGTAAAGATCATCTGACCCCGGAAGCTCTGCTGCAAGCCTTAGGCAACATTGCCACGGCTGGGAACGAGTACGTCTCATCGTCCCAGCTGGTCAACGCCACTGGCTCAAGCAGGTCTACGGTGAAAAGAATGTTGTCGCGACTGGCGGCAGCTGGCAAGGTCGAGGTATCGAGCAAGGGCCGCGCAACGCGATATCGCCGGCTGACAAGCAGTGCTCCTGTTGTCCCTGAACAGGCGACAACACCAATGCCGGCCAGCGCCATTTTCACCGCCGCCGGTCCCCGCTGGAGCGCCGCCAGCCTGCAGCTCCGGCAACAACTGGCACGGCCTGTGGCTGCACGCACCCCCGTCACGTATCGCCGGGAATTTGTCGACAACTACAAGCCCAACGATACTTTCTTGCTGTCTCCTGAACTCGCGGACGAACTGGTTGCGCTCGGCCACCTCCCCGGCCGGCTTCCGGCGGGAACGTATGCCCGTAAAGTGCTGGAGCAATTGCTCATCGACCTGTCGTGGTCCTCCTCTCGTCTCGAAGGCAATCGCTACACCCTTCTGGATACGGAGAGGCTGTTCAAAAGCGGCGCTGCCGCGACCGACAGCGACGCCATCATGCTGCTCAATCACAAAGCGGCCATCGAGTTCATTGTGGAGGCGGTTCCCCTGCAAGGACTCAACACCCGCCTGGTGTGCAATGTGCATGCCGTACTCATGCACGATCTCCTGGTCGATGCTGCCTCACTCGGCACAATCCGCACGAAAGTAGTCAACATCAGCGGCAGTACGTATATTCCGCCCCAAGTCCCGGCAGTGCTGGAAGAGATGTTCGAGCGCATCATCGTGAAAGCGCAGCAAATCAAGAATCCTTTGGAAGCATCCTTTTTCCTCTGGGTAAACCTGGCGTACCTCCAGGCTTTCGAGGACGGCAATAAACGCGTGAGCCGGATCGCCGCCAATATTCCGCTGATGCTGTATAACCAGGCGCCATTGTCGTTTCTGGATGTGGACCGTGAGGATTATGCGCTGGCGATGATGGGTGTGTATGAGGCGTGCGATGTCTCGATGGCGGTCGACCTCTTCGAATGGACCTATCGGCGCTCCCAAACCAAATACCAGGCCGTGGCGGGAGCCCTGGATGCGCCAGATCCGTTCCGCGTGAAGTATCGCGAAGCACTCAGCGAAGCGGTGGGATCGGTGGTCCGACGCCGTCAACCAATGACGGAGGCAATAGCTTCCCTGGAATTGCCCGCCGAGGACGCGCCAAGGTTCCAGGAATTGCTCACGCAGGAACTCAATATCCTGGCCGATTTTAACTGTGCGCGATACCGGCTCGGCATGAAAGAAACCCAAGCCTGGATTGAAGAAGGGCGCCCTGGGCGGTAGCTCAGTGCTCGGTACCGGCGTAAATCCACATCGGCGCGGTGCGGCCAGCGCGCTCAAAGCCCAGCGATTCGTAGAAGGCGATGGCGTCGCCGTCGGCTGTGAGCATCTGCTGGTGAAAGCCGGCGTAGTGCGCGCACAGCGCCTGCATCATCAGGCGTCCGATACCTTTGCGCTGGTGCGCCGGATCGACCAGGAAATGCGGATAGTAGACCACCATGTGGCCATCCGAAATGGCGTTGCCGATACCGACCAAAACGCCATCTTCGCGTGCGGTGACCAGGCTGTGCGAGTTGCGCAGCGCGGCCATCAGCTGCTCGGGCTTGTCGGCCGAGGACCATTCATTGGCGCGGTACAGGGCGATGACTTCGGCTTCTTGGATCTGGTCGTTCAGGCTGATTTTCATCGTTGGTGACAGGCGTGTGCCAGGGGTTGGAAATGTTCAATCGTAACAGGCGGCGCGATCGCTTATCCGGGCGATGTGCAAAATCCCGTTTCAGGCAATTGAATACTGTTCGATTGCGGTTCGTACGGGACTGGCGGTGTTGAAGTTTGCGGCCATCAGCGCGTTCGATGTAACGCTGGTAACTTGTACCGAGCTTTTTTCCTCGTGACGTTTTCTGCCGACTTCAGCTCATTCATTCTCAGCTTGGAACCTAACTGACCGCGCCGCCCCTACGCTCGCGCCTGCCTGCCTGATTACAGCACGCGCTGGAAGGTTTGCCGCACCCAGTCGCGCTCGCCATAATCGAAATGCCACCATTCGCTGGAGATGCCGGCAAACCCGGCCTGCGCCATCGCGGCGCGCAGCAATTGCCGGTTTTCCACATGCAGCGGCGTCAGCTCGCCGCGCGCCAGCAGCACGTCTTCACGCGCCGGATGCGAACGTTCGCTCATGTCGTCAAACCCCGTGCCCATGTCGAGTTCGCGCCCGTGCTCATCGAGAATGGTGATGTCGAGCGCCATGCCGAACGAGTGGATCGAACCACGCTCGGGCGGCGCCAGGTACATGCGCAGGCCGGTGCCGTCGAGCGCGTCCCACAGCGCTTCCTGCACCCGCTGCGGGCGCAGCGCATCGAGGATCAGCGCGGTGCAGCCGGGCCGGCGGGACCCCAGCCAGGCCACCACTTGTTCCAGCGCGGCAGCGGCCTCGACATGCAGCCAGGCGCAATCGAACGGCGAGTACAGGTCGCGCCCGGTGAAGTTATCCACGCCCGCGTAGCGCAGGTCGACGGCAATCCTGCCGATGCTGGACAGATGGCGGAAGTCGGCGCATTGACTTAGCTGTTCAATCGGCAAGCCGTCGATCATGGCGCCACTCCACGCGTCAGGCATTGGCGCGCCGCCGCACCGATGCAAGCGACCAGGGCACGGGCGCCGTGCGACAGCGGCGCGTTGCTGGCGGTGAGCAAAAACAGCTGCACGGGAATCGGCGGCGTCCAGGCGCGCCGCTGCACCCTGGCGTCCTGCGCCGACGCCGCCGTGAACGGATCGACCACCGCCATGCCGGCGCCCGCCTCGACCAGCGAGCGGGCGATCTGGTAAGTCTGCACCACCGTGTGGAACACCGGATGGACGCACGCGTGCTCGTCCCAGCTGCCAGCCGGGGCAATGACCGTCATCACGCCCCCGGCCAGCGCTTCGGCCACGATGCCGGGGTGGCGCGGGTCTTGCAGCGACAGGGCCAGGTCGGCTTCGCCCAGGCGCAGGGTCTGGACGATCTCGCTGGTGTGGTGCGTGCCGAGCTCGCAACGCGTGTGCGGAAACGCCTTGCGCCACACCGTCATGGCCTGCGGCAGCACACTGATGGCAATCGTCGGCGTGGCGACAAGGCGGATGGTGTCGACCGCGCCACCCTTGAGGCTGGCGGCGAGGCGGCGGATGCCTTGCAGGTCGCGGTGCAGTTTTTCGGTTTCGGCGAACAGGCGGTGCGCCTCGGGCTTGCGATAGAGCTTGCCGCGCACGCGCTCGAACAGCGGCATGCCCAGTTGCAGCTCGCAATGCTGCAAGACCTTGGTCACGGCCGGCTGCGAAATGTGCAGCACCTGGGCCGCGCCGCTGATCGTGCCCACCTGCATGATGGCGTGGAAGACTTCGATGTGGCGCAGGCGCATGGCGGGCGTGCCTATGCCGCTGGCTTGATGGCGGGCGCCGTCAGGGCATCGAGCAGGGCCGCCGTTTCGGCGTCCGGCGCGCCGTCGATGGCGACCGGGCGGTATTTCATCTGGAAGGCGGCGATGACGTTGCGGGTCGCTTCGTCGAGCAGGCCGGTCTGCGGCACCGCGTAGCCGACCGTGGCCAGGCGCGCCTGGAACCAGGCGACGTCGGGCAGCATCAGCTCGTACACGGGGCGCGCGGCGGCCACTTTGGCGGCGTCGGGCCAGGCCACCAGGCCGTGCCGGGCCAGCTGGTCCCAGGGGAACATCGGGCCGGGGTCTTGCTTGCGCTGGGGGGCGATGTCGCTGTGGCCGAGGATGTTTTCTGGCGGGATGTTGTGGCGCTTGACGATGTCTTGCAACAGCACGATCAGGCGCTCGACCTGGGCTTGCGGGAAGGGATACCAGACGCGGCCGCTGGGGGAGTCGGTGAAGCCGGGGTTGACGATTTCGATGCCGATCGAGCTGCCGTTGAGCAGGGTGTAGTTTTTCCAGTTCGATACGCCGGCGTGGTTGGACTGGCGCGTTTCGTCGACCAGGCCGTAGACCACGGGGACCGTTTCGTCGGTCAGCAGGTAGTGGCTGCTCACCGTTTGCTGGCTCAGTACCTTGATCGATTGCGGCAGGTTGATGGCCGTGTAGTGCAGGACCACGAACTTGACGCGGCTGCTCTGGCCCTTGGCCGAGTAGCTGTGGTCGATGGCGGGGCCGGTGGCGCAGCCGGTGAGCAGGGCGATCAGGAGGGCGGCGAGCAGGGTTTTCATCGGCTAGTCATATGGAGGTAAAAGTTCAAGTTCCCTCCGTCGTTCCCGCGCCAAGGCGGGAATCCAAGTTTCACGCTCAGTTGCTGGCTGCGCTACGAACTTGGGTTCCCGCCTGCGCGGGAACGACGGGGGTGGCGGCTAAACGCGCCGCTGCATGATGAGCGCGGGCTGTCGTTTGCGTCAAGCTTATCGTATCCGGCAACTCGGCGCGCATCGTGTTCACAATCAGCGGATGCAGCGTGGCGGCGCGGCCGGCCAGCACCACCGGACGCGCGCCAAAACGCGCCGTCAAGGCCCGCGCCAGGCGCGCCAGTTCGCGTCCCGCTTCTCGCAACATCGCGGCCGCGACCGGATCGGCCTCGGCACTGGCGGCCACCGCCAGCGCCAGCCGCCCGACCGCGCCGCGCTCCTGTCCATACATGAACTGGCGCGACAGCGCCCAATCGTCGCCGCCAATCTGCGCAAACATGGCCTGCGCCATCGGCGAGGCGCGCCAGCGGCCCGGTTCTTCATCCTCGTTGCGCCAGATGTGGCGCAGCGCCTCGCGCGCGATCCAGAAACCGCCGCCGCCGTCGTCCAGGATCACGCCGCGTCCGCCGGCACGCTGAAATACGCCATCGGCATCGATAAAGGCGCCGATCGAGCCGGTGCCGGCGTACACCAGGTAACCTTGGCCCGGCGCAAAACTGGCCAGGTAAGCGATTTCGATATCGCTGCTCAGCAGCACCGCGCCGGGCGCCAAGCCGAGCGGCGCGGCCAGCCATTGCCGCAACTGGGCGCCATCGCCGCCGAAACCGGTCAAGCCGGCGCGCACTGCCCGCGGCTGGCCGTGGACCAGCACCGCGGCGGCCAGCGCGGCAAAACTGGCTTGCACGCTGGCGCGGCCGTCGCTACTGCCCATCTGCAAGGCCGACAAGCCGGCCAGCTCGCCCTCGGCCACGATGGCGCCATCCGGCCCCGCCAGCGCCCAGCGCGTGCAGGTGCCGCCGGCGTCGATGCCGAGGCCGAGTCCACTCATGGCTTGAGGACCGGAACGCGTTCGCTTTCGTTACCGAGGCGGTCGACCGCGCTGACGAACACGGCGCTGGCAGGGCCGTGCTTGAGGTCGTCCGGCACGGTCCAGTCGGCACGCGAAGCGGGCACCACGGCAAAGCGCCATTCGCCGCCGTGGCGCGACCAGATCGCGTACTGCGCGTTCGACTTGCCGGCCGTGAGCTTGAGCGCCACGCCATTGCCCTCGCGCCGCGCCGTTACCGTCGGCACGCCGGGCGTGTCGTTGCCCAGCCATGGGGAAGCCGGCACCAGCGCCGGGGCAATGTAGTGGCCGGCCTTGAGCTGGTCGCTCAGGCCCTGGCGGTTTTCCATCAGCGCCACCATGCTGAAATGCACGTGGCCGCCGGCGCCCGCGCGGCTGCGCGTGACGCCGATCTGTTGCACGATTTCCCTGGCCGGAAAACCCTTGGTGGCGGCGCCGATGCGGCTGGTGAACAAGCCCGGCCAGATGTGGCGCCGCTTGCCGTTCTGCGCCACCCAGTAGTCGAGCAGCACGTCGTAGGCTTGCGGCGGCTGGGCAATCGACCAGTACAGCTGCGGCGACAGGTAATCGAGCCAGCCGTTGGCGAGCCACAGCTCGGCGTCGGCATAGAGCTTGTCGTACTGGCTGAAGCCGACGATGCCTTTCGGACGGCGGTCCGGCCGGCCGATGCCGAACGGGCTGATGCCGACCCGCACCCAGCTTTTCTCGCGGTGGACGCCGCTGTACATCGCTTCGATCAGCTTGTTGACGTTCTGGCGCCGCCAGTCGGCACGCTCGAGCTTGCCGCCGGAAAGCAAATAGCGCTGCCAGGCCGGCTGGTCGGGAAACTCCAGCTCGGCCTTGGGCACGTAGGCGCCGTCGAGCGCGGCCGTTTCCGCGCCGCTGGCGCCGGGCGCTTCGATCGGGTACGGATAAAAATAGTCGTCCAGGTGGACGCCGTCGATGTCGTAGCGGCGCACCACGTCGAGGATCACGTCGAGCGTGTGTTTCGACGCCGATTCTTCGCCCGGGTCCATCCACAAAAAGCGCCCGTAGGCTTTCACGGCGGCTGGATTGGCCTTCGAAATATGATCGTGCGCGGGCGCCGACTTGGCGGTGGCGTGGCGCGCGCGGTAGGGGTTGAACCAGGCGTGCAATTCCAGCCCGCGCGCGTGGGCTTGGGTCACCCAGAACTTGAGCGGGTCGTACCAGGGCTGGGGGGCCTGGCCCTGGGTGCCGCTCAGGTACTCGGTCCACGGCTCCAGCTTGGATGGATAGATGGCGTCGGCGCTCGGACGCACCTGCAGCACGATGGCGTTCAGGTTCATCGCCTTGGCGCGGTCGAGGATGGCGATGGCCTCGGCCTGCTGTTTCTCGGCCGACAGGTTGGCGCGCGAGGGCCAGTCGATATTGGCCACCGTCGAGACCCAGGCGGCGCGAAACTCGCGCGGGGCCACCGGCGGCACGGTCTCGCTGCCGCCCTGGATGGTGGCCGGGCTGGGCGCCACGCCATATGCCCCGCCCGGCGCCACCGGCTTGTCCGTGGTACACGCTGTCATCAAGCCGCTCAGCGCGATGGCGCCGGCTACCCCTGCTCGCGCAAATGCGCGTCTTGTCCTGTTCGGCTGCAAACCATTCCCCAATTTAAACTTTTACAAACCACTTCTTGCGCCACATGGTCCATGCGATCAAGAACATTGCCGCATTAAACAGCAGAGCATAAAGCAAAGAGCTGTTGACAGGCGACACGCCAAGCGCCGTCACCTGTGCATACAGGCGCGCCGCCAGGGGCACGCCGCCGGGCGCGATAAAACCCAGCATTTTAGACACCAGCCCGGAAAAGGCGAAGATGAACAGCGCATTCATGCCGTAAATGATGAGCGGCGTGCTCCAGCGCGCCGCCTTGCCGCGGATGGCGGCGTGCGGATTGGCGTCGAGCAGCCAGTAAAAACTGGAAAACACGATCAGCGCCCAACCGGTCATGAACAGGCAGAACGAGGGTGTCCACAGGCTTTTGTTGATCGGCATCAGGATCACGTCGAGCATGGCACCGGTCCACAGCAGCGCCAGGCCGGCCAGCAGCATCCAGACGGTCTGTTCGGTGCGCGAGTGGCCGGACAACAGCCAGCGCCCCGCCAGCACGCCCAGCAGCTCGCTGCACAGGGCGGGAATGGTCGAGAGCAAGCCTTCCGGGTCCCAGGTTTTGGACTGCGGCCACAGGTGGCCGTCCAGCAGCAGGCGGTCGAGGTAAGCGCCGAAGTCCTGGCCCGGTTCGAGCACGCCGGCGCCGATGCCCGGCACCGGCACCCACAGCATCAGCACGCTGTAGAGCGCCAGCAGGCCGATAATCCACAGCACTTGCTGGCGCCAGCTGAAATACAGCACGATGGGCGCGGCCAGCAGGGTGCAGATGGCGATCCGTTGCAGCACGCCGGGGATGCGCACGGTGGACAAGTCGAACCCCGGAATCAGGTTCAGCGCCAGGCCGATCAGGAAAATGATGCCGGCGCGTAGCGCCAGTTTGCGCAGCAGGGCCGGCTTGTCGGCCCCGTCGGCGGCCAGGCGGCCCAGCGAAAACGCCATCGAGACCCCACCGATGAACAGGAAAAACGGAAAAATCCAGTCGGTGAAGGTCCAGCCGTGCCAGTGCGCATGCGCCAGCTGGGAATACAGATGGCTCCAGTCGCCCGGATTGTTCACCAGGGTCATGGCCGCGATGGTGAAACCGCGGAAGGCGTCCAGCGAGGCGAGGCGGGCTGGGGCCGTCATTGCTCGGTCTTCTTGCCGAATTCAGGATCGATCTTCACCAGCGCCGCCATGATGAAGGCGGGAATGGTCATCAGGCAGACGTAGATGAAGAAGTGCTGGTAGCCCAGGTATTCCTGGATCTTGCCGCTGAACATGCCCGGCACCATCATGCCAAGCGCCATCAGCCCGGTGCAGAGGGCGTAGTGGGCGGTTTTATGTTCGCCTTCCGAGACCATGATCATGTACAGGAGCATGGCGGTGAAACCGAAGCCGTAGCCAAACTGTTCGAACGCGATGCTGGACGCGACCAGCACAATGTTTTGCGGCTGGACGGTAGCCAGGTACACAAAAACAATGTCGGGAATATGCACCGCAAATACCATCAGCCACAGGCAGCGTTTCAAGCCGTGGCGTGAAATGAGGTAGCCGCCGAGCAGCCCGCCCAAGGTCAGCGCAACCACGCCGATGCCTCCGTAGACCGTACCGATATCTTCGACCGACATGCCCAGCCCGCCTTTGGGAACGGGGTCGCGCATGAAGGGAAGCGCCAGCTTCAGCAATTGCGACTCGCCCAGGCGGAAGGTGAGGATGAAACCGAGGATCAGCCAGATATCGCGCTTGCGGAAAAAGGAGACGAAGGTAGCGACAAATTCCTTCAGTCGGTTTTCGCCGGTCACCGTCTTGTCTTCCGCCGGACGCACCAGGGCACGGCTGTGGTAGGCGAACAGCGCGATAAACAATGCCGCCAGCACGAAGAACACGACCGACCAGGCAAAGCCGACATCGCCGGTACGTTTGGCCAGCCTGCCGGCCAGCCCGGCCATGGCGGCGCCGCCGGCGAGGGTGGCGATCCGGTAAAAGGTGCTGCGCACGCCGACGAAGGCGGCTTGCTGGTGCTGCTTCAGGCCCAGCATATAAAAGCCGTCGGCCGCGATGTCGTGGGTGGCGGAACAGAAAGCCATCACCCACAGCACCGCCAGGCTGAGCTGGAACCAGCCCGGCAGGTGCATGGTGAAGCCGACCGCAGCCAGCGCGGCGCCGATCAGCAGCTCCATCGAAATGATCCACCAGCGCTTGGTGCGCACCATGTCCACCAGCGGTGACCAAAGCGGCTTGATGACCCAGGGCAGGTACAGCCAGCTCGTGTAAAAGGCGATGTCGCTGTTGCTGACGCCGCGCTCCTTGTACATCAGGACCGACAGGGTCATCACCACCACGTAGGGAATGGCCTGGCCGAAATACAGGGAAGGCACCCACAGCCAGGGGCTTCTGTCTTGCTTGGTTTGCATCGCAGTTTGCATCGCGGTTCGTATTATTCTTTCGTGATCATGCAGGCAGGGCGGACCGCTGGCGCCGGGCCGCGCAGGTCACGGGATGGGCTCAAGCGGCCAGTGCGTCGCGCACGCTGCCGCGCGCGCGCTCTAGCAAGGCCCTGGCCTGGCCGATACTGGTTTTTTTGGTCAGGGCCACGATGGCGACCTTGACATGGAAATCGCATTGTTCCAGCACCGCGCGGGCGGCGGCCTCGTCGGCGCCAGTGGCAAACATCGTCAGGCGGACCGCGCGCAGCACCAGCTTGGCATTGCTTGGTTTCAAGTCTACCATCAGGTTGCCGTAGACCTTGTGTAAACGCACCATCAGGGCGCTTGAAAAGGTGTTGAGGGCGATTTTCTGCGAGGTGCCGGCCTTTAAACGGGTGCTGCCGGAAATGACTTCGGGACCGGTGTCGAGCGTGATGCCGATCTGGGCGCCGCGCACCACGGGCGCGTCCGGATTGTTGGCGAAGCCGACCGTGAGCGCGCCGGCGTCGGTGGCCGCTTGCAGCGCGCCCAGCACGTAGGGGGTGGCGCCGGAGGCGGCCAGCAGCAGCACCACGTCGTCGCGTCCGGGATTGAAGGCGCACAGGTCGGCCGCGCCCTGGGCGCTGTCGTCCTCGGCGCCTTCGACGGCGACAAACATGGCGTCGATGCCGCCGGCCAGCAGCGCCAGCGCACGTTCGTGCGGCCAGGAAAAGGTGGGGTACAGTTCGACGCTGTCGAGCATGCCGAGGCGGCCGGAGGTGCCGGCGCCCACATACATCAGGCGCCCGCCGGCCTCGATGCGCGGCAGGGCGGCCGTGACGGCGGCGGCGATCTGGCCTGAGGCCGCCCGCACCGCGCGCACGGCATTGAACTGGTCGTCGACCAGGGCGTTGACCAGGTCGGCGGTCGGATACTGGTCGAGGGCCGCATGCTGGCCATCGGGCGTTTCGGTATTCAACATGGCCACTCCGGGATGCTGGGATGCGGCCAGTGTAATGCCAAAGGACTAGCGTTCAGTATGAAAAGAATCGCATCAGGCGACGCGCCGCATCTCCGCCACGAAGTCGTAATGGTCGCTGCGGCAATACGAATGGGTCAGCTCGACCGCCTGGCCCGATTCCAGGTAGCCCACGCGCGTGATGTACAGCACGGCCTGGCCTTCCGGCACGCCGAGCTGGCCGGCCAGGACGGCGCCGGCGTTCATGGCGCGGATGTGCTGCAGCGCGCGCACCGGGGTGTGGCCGGTGGTGGCCAGGTGCTCGTACAGGGAATTGCCGACCGCCTCGGGCCTGGGCAGCACGCTGGCGGGAATCACGCTCACCTCGTAGGCCATGACCACGTCGTCGGCCAGGCGCAGGCGTTCGAGGCGGGCCACACGGGCGTTCGGCGACAGGCCCAGGCTCAGTTGCTCGTCGGCGGAGGCGACCACCAGCGAGCGGCTGAGCCACTGGGAACCGGGACGGTAGCCGCGCTGCTGCAACTGTTCGGAAAAGCTCGACAGGTTCGACAGCGGCTGCTCGATGCGCGGCGCCACGTAGTTGCCGGAGCCGCGGCGGCGCACCACCAGGCCCTGCTCGACCAGCTGGTCGATGGCCTTGCGGGCGGTCACGCGCGAGACGTCGAGCTGCTCGGACAGCAGCCGTTCGGACGGCAGCGCCTGGTCGACCTGGTAGCGCCCGTCGCGCACATCCTGGATCAGCTTGCGCGCCACTTGCATGTACAGCGGGGAATTGTCGTTCGAATCGACCTTGAAATCGGTGTGGGTAGTGCTCATTACGGTTCCGCTCATGGTCATGGTCCTGTGCTGCTCCGTCATGCCGGCGCGCGCGATAGTGTAGTCGCAATGCCGCTGCCGGTCAGTATGCGCCAGTATGAAATTATTCACCGCGCGCATATCAGCACCTTATAGCTGGCGGCAAAATAGTGTGGCGCTGGTCGTACATTCTAGCCTGATTGGGTGGCCGGCTCCCGCGCCGCGCCGGAAATTTTATGCCGTGCCGCCACAGGCGCCAGAGTTCTTATTTCATCGACAAGACTCATGAGCGGCGGTTATGGGTGCGGCCGCAAGATTCATTGGCGCAGGCGGCGCCCTGTGCGTAAGCTGGTGCGATGAGTACAACGAAGGACGGGGCGGCATGCGCGAGGTGATCGTGATCGGCGGCGGGGTAGTGGGACTGGCGTCCGCCTGGTGGCTGGCCGAGGCCGGCTTCGGCGTGACCCTGCTCGAAGCGAGCGCCGAACTTGGCGCGGGCGCGAGTTTTCGCAACGGCGGCCAGCTCAGTTATCGCTACGTGGCGCCGTTCGCCGACGCCGGGGTGCCGCTCAAGGCGCTGCGCTGGCTGTTGCAAAAAGATGGTCCGCTGCGCTTCCGGCCCGAGGCCGACCGCCGCCAGTGGCGCTGGCTGGCGCAGTTCCTGGCGCATTGCAATGCCGGCACGCACCGCCGCACCACGACGCGCCTGCTTCAACTGGGCGAACTGAGCCGCACGGCGATGGAACGGCTGGACGGCATCCTGCCTAAAGAAGAGTTCGCCTGGCGCGAGGCGGGCAAGCTGGTGGTGTACCGCTCGCCCAGGGCCTTCGACGCGGCGGCGCGGCTAGCTGCGGGCGGCGAGGTGCTGTCGGCGGCCGAGTGCGTGGCGCGCGAACCGGCGCTGGCGGCGGCGCAGGCGGTGCTGGCCGGCGGCATGTTCAATCGCGGCGAAGCGGTGGCGGACTGCCATGCGTTTTGCGTGGGGCTGGGGCAGCGCCTGCGCACGCATCCGCGTTTTCGCGGGGTGGTGCGCGGCGACGCACGCGGCTTCGTGGTCGAGCGCGGCAAGGTGCGCTGGCTCGATACCAGCACCGGCATGCTGGCGTTTGATGACTTCGTGCTGGCGGCGGGCATCCGCAGCCGTACCCTGGCGGCCACGGCGGGCATGTACCTGCCGCTGTATCCGCTCAAGGGCTACAGCCTGTCCGCGCCGGTCCGGCCCGGGGACGTGGCGCCGGACATCAGCGTGACCGACTTCGAGCGCAAGGTGCTGTACGCGCGCATCGGCGGGCAGTTGCGGGTGGCGGCCATGGTCGACCTGGTGGGCGAGGATGCTTCGCTCGACGCGGGGCGGATCGCGGGCCTGCTGCGCCAGGCGCGCGCGACGATGCCGCAGGCTGCCGATTACGGGCAGGTCAGCGCCTGGGCGGGGCTGCGTCCGGCCACGCCCGGCAGCGCGCCGATCATCGGGGCCACGCCTTTGAGCAATCTGTGGCTGAACGTGGGGCACGGGCCGCTGGGGTTCACGTTTGCGTGCGGGTCGGCCAGCATATTGGCCGCTGTGATGCGGGGAGAGGCGCCGCCGGTCAGCCTGGAGGGGCTTGGATTGCGCGCTTGAGCGGCCGCGTTGACGAATGGTTTTTCAAGCTCATCCCAGGTCGCCTTGCCCGCCTTCACGGCGTCGATATGGTCGTACAAAGCCTGCGCTTCCGGCGGGGTTGGGCGGCCCACGGTCGCAGCCAGAAGCTCGGCAATGCCGGAGTCATCCAATTGACGCATCAACCTCTCCCGCAAGCTGGCGTTGGCGCCGTTGGGATTGTCGTGGAAACGTCGCAGCTTTCCACTGAGTTTGCGCTTGGACGAGATGTGCGGCGCCTGACGTGCTTGAGCAGGAAAGCGATTTTTACGCAGAGTCGTTTTTTTCATGGCAAGTGCTCCCATAGTGCATCGACTTCAGGATCGTCATCCGCATCCTCGGCAGGATCGGGATCGGAAACCGTCAACTCGAATTTTCCAGTTGGCATAACAATCTTTCAAACTGCAAGTTACAAGGAAGCGGAACCAAGCGCGTCCCACAATGTGGGTCGACAGAGTGCCGGCATACAATACGCTTCTTCTGAGCCAGGGCGATGCGCGCGTGCACACGCAAAGGCGCACGTCATCCCATCGCCGCCGGCAATATGGCGGATAATTGCAAGATTCCGTTTTTGCAAACCAACATGCCTTCTCCCTCCACCTGCCCCTGCGGCGGCGCCACCTTCGCCACTTGCTGCGCCCCTTTCCTGGCGGGCGAGGCCGTGCCGCCGACGGCCGAAACCCTGATGCGCTCGCGCTACAGCGCCTACACCCTGGGCAATGAAGCCTACCTGCGCGCCACCTGGCACCCGAACACCGTGCCGGCCGATCCCATCGTCGGCGAAAACGAGCAAACCCGCTGGCTGGGACTGGAGATTAAATCTGCTTTACGTTTACGTAAACGTCAAGCAAACCTGCTAGAATCGCCGGACGCCGATACCGTAGAATTCGTCGCCCGCTACAAGATTGGCGGGCGTGCGCACCGCCTGCACGAAGTGAGCCGTTTCGTTCGCGAGACCCACGATGGCGTGGCGCGCTGGTACTACCTGGACGGCAGTTTCCCGGACTAAAAAAGGATCGCAATGCCCCACATCGACAGCAAACTCAATCCGCGCAGCGACGACTTCAAGGCCAACGCCGCGGCCATGCAACGCATCGTCGACGACCTGCGCGCCAAGGTCACGGCAGCCGCCGCCGGCGGTGGCGACGCCGCCAGCGCCAAGCATGTCGCGCGCGGCAAGCTGCTGCCGCGCGACCGCGTGCAGATGCTGCTCGATCCCGGCACGCCCTTCCTCGAATTGTCGCAACTGGCCGCGTACGACATGTACGACGGCGCCGCGCCGGCCGCCGGCATCATCACCGGCATCGGCCGCGTATCGGGCCAGGAGTGCGTGATCGTCTGTAACGATGCCACCGTCAAGGGCGGCACCTACTATCCGATGACGGTCAAGAAGCACCTGCGCGCGCAGGAAATCGCCGACCAGAACAAGCTGCCCTGCATCTACCTGGTCGACTCGGGCGGCGCCAACCTGCCGAACCAGGACGACGTGTTCCCCGACCGCGACCATTTCGGCCGCATCTTCTTCAACCAGGCCAATCTGTCGGCCAAGGGCATCCCGCAGATCGCCGTCGTCATGGGTTCCTGCACCGCCGGCGGCGCCTACGTGCCGGCCATGAGCGACGAGTCGATCATCGTCAAGGAACAGGGCACCATTTTCCTGGGCGGCCCGCCGCTGGTGAAAGCGGCCACCGGCGAAGTGGTCACGGCCGAAGACCTGGGCGGCGGCGACGTCCACACGCGCCTGTCCGGCGTGGTCGATCACCTGGCGCAGAACGACCTGCATGCGCTGTCGCTGGCGCGCACGATCGTGTCGAACCTGAACCGGGTCAAGCCGGCCCAGATGGCGCTGCGCGAATCCGTCGAACCCAAATACGCGTCCGAAGAACTGTACGGCGTCATTCCGGTCGATACCCGCAAACCGTTCGACGTGCGCGAAGTCATCGCCCGCATCGTCGATGGCAGCGACTTCGACGAATTCAAGGCGCGCTACGGCACCACCCTCATTTGCGGCTTCGCCCATATCTACGGCGTCAAGGTCGGCATCATCGCCAACAACGGCATCCTGTTTTCGGAGTCGGCCTTGAAGGGCACGCACTTCATCGAGCTGTGCTGCCAGCGCAAGATCCCGCTGGTGTTCCTGCAAAATATCACCGGCTTCATGGTTGGGCGCAAATACGAAAACGAGGGCATCGCCCGCAACGGCGCCAAGATGGTCACGGCGGTCGCCACGGCGGCGGTGCCGAAGTTCACGGTCATCATCGGCGGCAGCTTCGGCGCCGGCAATTACGGCATGTGCGGCCGTGCGTTCTCGCCGCGCTTCCTGTGGATGTGGCCCAACGCGCGCATCTCGGTGATGGGCGGCGACCAGGCCGCGTCGGTGCTGGCCACGGTCAAGCGCGATGGCATCGAGGGCAAGGGCGGCCAGTGGTCGCTTGACGAAGAAGCCGCCTTCAAGCAGCCGATCAAGGACCAGTACGAACACCAGGGCCACCCTTACTACGCCACCGCGCGCCTGTGGGACGATGGCGTGATCGATCCGGCCGATACCCGCATGGTGCTCGGCCTGGGCCTGTCGGCCGCCCTCAACGCGGAGATCCCGGACACGAAGTTCGGCGTCTTCCGCATGTAAAGGAACAGTATGCAATATCAAACACTCGCCGTTGCCATCGCCGGCAAGGTCGCCACCGTCACCCTGAACCGCCCGGACGTGCGCAACGCCTTCAACGAAATCACCATCGCCGAACTGTCGCTGGCCTTCGATGAACTGGGCCGCAGCGACGATATCCGCGCCATCGTGCTCGATGCGAACGGCCCGGCCTTTTGCGCCGGCGCGGACCTGAACTGGATGAAAAAAATGGCCGGCTACTCGCACGCCGAAAACAGCGAGGACGCGTCCAAGCTGGCCGAGATGCTGCGCGCGATCTACCTGTGCCCGAAACCGGTGGTCGCCAAGATCCAGGGCGACTGCTACGCCGGCGGCATGGGCCTGGTGGCCGCGTGCGACATCGCGGTCTCCGTGGGCAGCGCCAGCTTCTGCCTGTCCGAAGTGAAACTGGGCCTGATCCCGGCCACCATTTCGCCGTACGTGATCCGCGCCATGGGCGAGAACGCGGCGCGCCGCTACTTCCTCACGGCCGAAAAATTCAGCGCCCAGGAAGCGCACCGCATCGGCTTCGTACACGATATCGTGCAGGCCGACGCGCTCGACGCGCATGTGGCGGCGATCGTCAACGCGCTTGTCACCAGCAGCCCGAACGCCGTGTACGAAGCCAAGGTGCTGGTGCGCGAGATTACCGGCAAGGCGGTCGACGCGGCCATGGTGGTCGACACCGCCGAACGCATCGCCAAGGTGCGCGCGTCCGACGAAGGCCGCGAAGGCGTGGCCTCCTTCCTCGAAAAACGCAAGCCTTCGTGGCTGGTCTAAGGCGATGGCGGACATGTCCCAGGATTGGGTAGCGCGCAGCCTGCGCAGCGTGTGGCACCCATGCACACAGATGCAGCATCACGCGCATGGTGAAAACAGTGTGCCTTTGATCCCGGTCAGCCACGGGCGCGGCGCCTGGCTGTACGACCATGAGGGCAAGCGCTACATGGATGCCATCAGTTCGTGGTGGGTCAACCTGTTCGGCCACGCCAACCCGGTCATCAACGCGGCCCTGAAGGACCAGCTGGACCGGCTCGAGCACGCCATGCTGGCCGGCTTCACGCACGAACCGGTGGTGCGCCTGTCGGAGCAGTTGTCCGAGATGACCGGCAAGGTGCTCGGCCACGCGTTCTACGCGTCGGACGGCGCCTCGGCGGTCGAAATCGCGCTGAAAATGAGTTTTCATGCGTGGCGCAACGCGGGCCTGTCCGACAAGCAGGAATTCGTCTGCCTGCAGGGCAGCTACCACGGCGAAACCATCGGCGCGCTGGCCGTGACCGATGTTGCCCTGTTCAAGGATGCGTACGGCCCGCTGCTGCGCGCCGCGCGCGTGGTGGCGTCGCCGGACGCGCGCAACGCGCAGGAAGGCGAAAGCGCGCAGGACGTGGCGCGCCGCGCCGCCGACGACGTGGAAAGGCTGTTCGAAGAACGCGCCGGCCACATCGCCGCCATCATCATCGAACCGCTGGTGCAGTGCGCAACCGGCATGGCGATGCACGACCCGCTTTATCTGACGCTGGTGCGCGAACTGTGCGACCGCTTCCAGGTACACATGATCCTCGACGAAATCGCGGTCGGCTGCGGACGCACCGGCACCTTTTTCGCCTGCGAGCAGGCCGCCATCTGGCCCGACTTCCTGTGCCTCTCTAAAGGCATCAGCGGCGGCTACCTGCCGCTGTCCCTGGTGCTCACGCGCGACGAGGTGTACCAGGCCTTCTACAGCGAAGATGTCAGGCGCGGCTTTTTGCATTCGCACTCGTACACCGGCAATCCGCTGGCCTGCCGCGCGGCGCTGGCGACCCTGCAGATCTTCCAGGATGACGATGTATTGAACCGCAACCGCGCACGCGCCACGCGCCTGACGATGGCGCTGGCGCCGCTGGCGGAACATGACCGCGTGCGCAATTTCCGCCAGCGCGGCATGATCTGGGCGTTCGATGCGGTGGAACCCGACGCCGCCCGCGCCGCCACCTTTTCGCGCCGCTTCTTTGCCAGCGCGCTGGAAAACGAACTGCTGCTGCGCCCCATCGGCCGCACCGTGTACCTGATGCCGCCGTATATCCTCAGCGACGAGGAAAGCGATGGCCTGGCCGAGCGCACCCGCGCCGTGTTCGACACCGTGATCGCGAGCTGACCGATGAAATTGATTGACGCAATCGAGGGCCAGCTACGCCAGCTGGACGAGCAAAGCCTGACGCGCGAACGGCGCGTGGTGGAAACGCCCTGCAAGCCGCGCCTGATGGTCGGCGGGCGCGCGCTGCTGGCCTTTGCCAGCAACGACTACCTGGGCCTGGCCGCGCACCCGCGCGTCATCGACGCCCTGCGCGAAGGGGCGGACCTGTACGGCGCCGGCAGCGGCGCCTCGCATCTGATCTCGGGCCACAGCGTGGCGCACCAGCGGCTGGAAGATCGGCTGGCCGACTTCGTCGGCCCGCACCTGGAATCGGCGCGCGCGCTGAGCTTTTGCACCGGCTACATGGCCAACCTGGCGATCCTGACCGCGCTCGGCGCCGATGGGGACGCCCAGATTTTCTCGGAGTCGCTGAACCACGCCTCGCTGATCGACGGCGCCAGATTGGCGCGCGCTTCGGTCAAGGTGTATCCGCACGCGAACCTGGCGGCCCTGGGCGCCATGCTCGCCGCCAGCAACGCCACCGCCAAGCTGGTGGTGACCGACAGCGTCTTCAGCATGGATGGCGACATCGCACCCTTGCCCGAACTGCTGGCCTTGTGCGAGCAGCACGACGCCTGGCTGGTGATCGACGACGCCCACGGCTTCGGGGTGCTGGGCGCGCACGGGCGCGGCGCGCTCGAACACTTCAAGCTGCGCTCCCCGAACATCGTCTACATGGGCACCTTGGGCAAGGCGGCCGGCGTCGGCGGCGCCTTCGTGGCGGCGCATGCCAGCGTGATCGAACTGATGATCCAGCGCGGCCGGCCTTACATCTACACCACCGCCGCGCCGCCGGCGCTGGCGCACGCGCTCTTGAGCAGCATCGACATCATCGGCGGCGACGAAGGCGCTTCGCGCCGCGCGCACCTGGCGTCCCTGATTGCCGCTTTCGACCAACAGATCGACCTGAAACGCTGGCAGCGCGTGCCGTCACACACCGCGATCCAGGCAATTGTGATCGGCACCAACGAAGAAGTCCTGCGCATCGGCGCCGGCCTGCATGGCCACGGCCTGTGGGTGCCGGCGATCCGACCTCCGACCGTGCCCGAAGGGACTGCGCGCCTGCGCGTGACCCTGTCGGCCGCGCACACGCATGAAGAAGTCGCGCAGCTCGCCGCTGTGCTCAACGACCTGGAAAGGACGTGAGATGAGCCTCAATGATCCCATCGTACCCGTGGTGACCGAACCGGCGCCGGACGCCGAAGCCGTGCTGGTGGCCGAGCCGCAGCCGTCGCTGGCGGCCGAAGGCCTGCCGTTCCGCTTTTGCTGCTTCGTGACCGGCACCGACACCGAGATCGGCAAGACCCTGGTCTCGGCCGCGATCCTGCACACGCTGGTGGCCGGGGGCGTGCGCGCCTGCGGCATGAAGCCGGTGGCCGCCGGCGCCACCGAGCGCGACGGCGAACTGCATAACGACGACGCCGACATGCTGGTCGCCGAAAGCAGCGTACACCTGCCGGTCAACATCACCACCCCCTACATGCTGCGCGCAGCCTGCGCGCCGCACATCGCCGCCAAACTCGATGGCGTGACCATCGAGCCGGTGCCGATCATCGCCGCCTATGCCGAAATCGCGGCCGCCTCGGACGCCGTGGTGGTCGAGGGCGTGGGCGGCTTCCGGGTGCCGTTCTCGGACCTTTTCGACAGCGCCCAACTGGCCGAACAACTCAACCTGCCGGTGATCCTGGTGGTGGGTCTGCGCCTTGGCTGCATCAGCCACGCGCTGCTGACGGTCGAAGCGATTATCGCGCGCGGCCTGGTGCTGGCCGGCTGGGTGGTCAACGAGATCGACCCGGACATGCAATTCGCCGACGAGAATGTCGAGGCGCTGGCCGAACGCATTCCGGCGCGCCTCCTGGGGCGCATCCCCTACCTCGAGCAGCCGACGGCTGCCGAAGCGGCCAAATTTATTGATTTCGCGGGGCTGCCTGGCTGGCCGTCCGCGCGCGACTGAACCTGAAGGAACCATGATGTCCCAAACCCAAGCTGTCTCTTTCCATCCGCCCGCGGCCGCGATCACCCTGCCTGACACGGCCACCTGGCCGCTGGCGGACGTGCTGGCGCTGTTCGAGCTGCCCTTCAATGACCTGATGTTCCAGGCCCAGACGGTACACCGCAAGCAGTTCCCGGCGGGCGACGTCGAACTGGCCACGCTGTTGTCGATCAAGACCGGCGGCTGCGAGGAAGACTGCAGCTACTGCCCGCAGGCGGCGCGTTACGACACCGGCGTCGAAGCGAAGAAGATCCTCGGCATCGAGACGGTGCTGGACGCCGCGCGCCAGGCCAAGGCCAACGGCGCCACGCGCTTTTGCATGGGCGCCGCCTGGCGCAGCCCGAAAGAGCGCGACATGGAAAAAGTCGAAGAGATGGTGCGTGAAGTCAAGGCCCTGGGCCTGGAAACCTGCGCCACCCTCGGCATGCTCGAAGAAGGCCAGGCCGATCGCCTGAAAGAAGCTGGCCTGGACTACTACAACCACAATCTGGATACGGCGCCCGAGTTCTACAGCAACGTGATCTCGACCCGCGAATACCAGGACCGCCTCGATACCTTGGGCCGCGTGCGCAGCGCCGGCCTGAAGGTCTGCTGCGGCGGCATCGTCGGCATGGGCGAATCGCGCCTGCAGCGCGCCGGCCTGATCGCGCAACTGGCGAACCTGAACCCGTACCCGGAATCGGTGCCGGTCAATCACCTGGTGCAGGTCGAAGGTACGCCGCTGCACGGCATGGACCCGCTCGACCCGTTCGAATTCGTGCGCACCATCGCGGTGGCCCGCATCACCATGCCGGAAGCGCGCGTGCGCTTGTCGGCGGGCCGCCGCCAGATGGGCGAAGCGGTGCAGGCGATGTGCTTCCTGGCTGGCGCAAATTCGATTTTCTATGGCGACAAGCTGCTCACCACCGACAACCCGGAAGCCGAAGACGACCGCGTGCTGCTGGCCAAACTGGGCCTGGTGACGCGCGCATCGACGCTGGAATCGGCGCCCAAGGCCAGCTGCGGCGGCTGATCCCAACAACCTAGAATAACAATCGATCGAGATCAACGCATGTTCACAAAAATCCTCATCGCCAACCGTGGCGAAATCGCTTGCCGTGTAGCCGCTACCGCGCGCCGCATGGGCATCAGGACTGTCGCCGTGTACTCCGAGGCCGACGCGAACGCCAAGCATGTCGCGGTATGCGATGAAGCTGTGCTGATCGGCCCCGCCGCCGCCAAGGAGAGCTATCTGTGCGGCGACACGATCATCGCCGTGGCGCTGGCCACCGGCGCCGAAGCGATCCACCCCGGCTACGGCTTTTTGTCGGAGAATGCGGACTTCGCCGATGCCTGCGCCGAAGTCGGCCTGGTGTTCATTGGCCCGCCGGGTTCGGCCATGCGTGCGATGGGTTCCAAGTCGGCCGCCAAGTCGCTGATGGAAAAGGCCAACGTGCCGCTGGTGCCCGGTTATCACGGCGATGAGCAGGACCCGGACTTCTTGCAGAAGCAGGGCGACCGCATCGGTTACCCGGTGCTGCTGAAAGCCAGTGCCGGCGGTGGCGGCAAGGGCATGCGCGTGATCGAAAAACCGGAAGACTTCAAGGCGGCGCTGGCTTCGTGCAAGCGCGAAGCGATCAGCTCTTTCGGGGACGACAGGGTCCTCGCCGAAAAATACCTGCTGCGTCCACGCCACATCGAAATCCAGGTGTTCGCCGACACCCACGGCAATTGCGTCTACCTGCACGAGCGCGATTGCTCGGTGCAGCGGCGCCACCAGAAGGTGCTGGAAGAAGCGCCGGCGCCGGGCATGTCGCTTGAGCGCCGCGCCGCCATGGGCGAGGCCGCGGTCGCTGCCGCGCGCGCGGTCGGCTATGTGGGTGCGGGCACGGTCGAATTCATCGCCAACCAGGATGGTTCGTTCTACTTCATGGAAATGAACACGCGCCTGCAGGTCGAGCACCCCGTGACCGAAATGATCACCGGGACCGATCTGGTGGAGTGGCAGCTGCGCGTGGCCAACGGCCAGGCGCTGCCGAAAACGCAGATGGAGCTGGGCATCCACGGCCACGCGATTGAAGCGCGCATCTATGCCGAGAATCCCGAAAAGGGCTTCCTGCCGTCGATCGGCACCTTGCGCCATATGGATACCCCAAGCGCGGTCAGTTTCGAACTGGGCGGAACGGCGGGTGGCTCGCCGGCGCCGGTGCGCATCGATTCGGGCGTGCGCGAGGGCGACGCCATCTCGCCGTATTACGATCCGATGATCGCCAAGCTGATTGTCTGGGGTGCGGACCGCACGCAGGCGCTGGCGCGCATGTCGCAGGCGCTGGCCGAGTTCCGGATCGTCGGCCTGGCCACGAATATCGCCTTCCTCAAGCGCCTGGTCGAAGGCGCCGCGTTTGCGACGGCCGACCTGGACACGGGCCTGATCGAACGCAATGCCGATACCCTGTTCCCGGCACCAAAAGCGGCGCCCGTCGGCGCGCTGGCGTTGGCCGCGGTGGCCTTGATCGGAGCCGAGAAGCAGGCCTCGATCGGCCAGTCGCACAACGTGGCCGACCCGTGGGGCAATGCGCTCGGCTGGCGCCTGAACAGCGCCTACCAGCGCCAGCTCGCGTTCACCGACGAGTATTCGGCGGCGAAAGAAAGCAAGGCCTACCAGGTTGGCCTGACCTACCGCCCACATGGCTGGGATTTGTCGGTCAATGGCATCGACGCCGATCTGGCGGTGACCATGCACGCTGGCGCGGAACTGTCGATCAAGCTCGGGGCGACGTCGATTCACGGCGCCGTGCGGCGTGACGGCGACACCTTTCACGTGTTCACCGGCGGACGGCACTTTGTGCTGGTCTATAACGACCCGATGGCGCACGCCGGCGAGGCCGAAGCCGCAGGCGGGCGCCTGACCGCGCCGATGCCGGGCAAAGTGGTGGCGGTACTGGCCACCAAAGGACAGCAAGTCAAGAAGGGCGATCCGCTCGTCATCATGGAAGCGATGAAGATGGAACATACCATCGGCGCACCAGGCGACGGGCTGGTTGAAGAAATCTTGTACCAGGTAGGAGACCAGGTCGCCGACGGCGCCCCGCTGTTGGCATTCAAGGCTGCATAAAAACAAAACAGAAAAGCATAGTGGAGACAAGCATGCGCATTCTTCTACATCGGGCCGATGGCGTTACCGAGCCGTGGGTCCGCGATTTCGCCAGCGTGCTGCCGCAAGCCGAGGTGGTGCTCTGGCAGGAGGGCGTGCCGTGCGCGCCTTGCGATTACGCGGTCCTGTGGTCGCCGCCGGCGGCGCTGCTCGACCAGTTGGCCAAGGTCAAGGCGATCTTCCTGACTGGCGCCGGCGTGGACGCCATTCTCAAGTTCGGCGACGCGCTGCCGCCGGTGCCGATCATCCGCCTGGGCGACGCCGGCATGGCGCTCCAGATGGCCGAATACGTGGCGCACGCGGTGCTGCGCTACTACCGCCGTTTCGACGAATACGAACGCCAGGCGCGCCGTGGCCTGTGGGCGCCGCTGCCGCAGTTCGACAAGGCGCAGTTCACGATCGGCGTGATGGGCATGGGAATGCTGGGGCGGCGCGTGCTCGACTCGCTGGCCCAGTTCGGTTTTCCGCTGCGCGGATGGAGCCGCGGCCACAAGGAGATCGATGGCGTCACCTGCTTTGCCGGCGAAGACGGCCTCGATGAATTCTTGCGCGGCACGCGGGTGCTGGTGTGCATGCTGCCGCTCACGCCCGACACCACCAACCTGCTGACGCGCGCCAAGCTGTCCAAGCTGCCCGAAGGGGCGTATGTGGTCAATGTGGCGCGCGGCGCGCATCTGGCCGAACCGGATTTGCTGACCTTGATCAAGTCGGGCCATATCGCCGGCGCCACGCTCGATGTGTTCCGCAACGAGCCGCTGCCGGGGCCGCACCCGTTCTGGGACGAGCCGCGCATTACCATCACGCCGCATATCTCGGCCCTGACCTTGCGCAGCGAAAGCGTGGCGCAGATCGCCGGCAAGATCGGCGCGCTCGAACGCGGCGAAGCCGTGGCCGACGTGGTCGACCGGGCACGCGGGTATTAAGCGCGCATGTACCAATATTCGAACAAGGAACCGCCATGAGCACCCTGCCGCAACAAGTCAAGATTGTCGAAGTGGGGCCGCGCGACGGCCTGCAAAACGAAAAAGAGTCGGTGTCCGCCGCCGTCAAGATCGAGCTGGTCGACCGCCTATCGCGCGCCGGCTTTGCGAATATCGAAGCGGCGTCGTTCGTGTCGCCCAAATGGGTGCCGCAGATGGCGACCAGCACCGAGGTGATGGCCGGGATCACGCGCCGCGCGGGCGCCATGTATTCGGCGCTCACGCCCAACATGCAGGGTTTTGACGCGGCGCTGGCGGCCAAGGCCGATGAAGTGGTGATTTTCGGGTCGGCCTCGGAGGCGTTCTCGCAAAAGAACATCAACTGCTCGATCGCCGAGTCGATTGCGCGCTTCGAGAGCGTGGCCAGGGCGGCCAAGGAACACGGCCTGCGCCTGCGTGGCAGCATCAGCTGCGCGTTCGGCTGTCCGTACCAGGGCGAGGTCTCGCTCGACGCCGTGGCCGACGTGGTGGGCCGCATGCGCGAGCTGGGGTGCGACGAGATCGACATCGCCGACACGATTGGGGTCTCGACCGCGCGCAAGACGCAGGCGGTGATGCTGCGCGCGGCCCAGGAGTTTCACCTGGACCGGATCTGCGGACACTTTCATGATACGTACGGGCAGGCGCTGGCGAATATCTACGCCAGCCTGGAAGTGGGCGTGTCGATCTTTCATTCGTCGGTGTCGGGCCTGGGCGGCTGCCCGTACGCCAAGGGCGCGACCGGGAACGTGGCGACCGAGGATGTGCTGTATCTGATGCAGGGGCTGGGGATTGAAACCGGGATCGATCTCGATATGGTGGTCGATGCGGGGCAGTTCATTTCGCAGCACCTGGGACGCAAGGGGTCGAGCCGTGCGGGGAATGCGATTGCGGCGAAGCGGGCCGGGTAACCGTTCAGAACCTCTAACTGTGAATCCGTCGTCCCCGCCTGCGCGGGGACGACGGCTCATTGGGTAATGGTTTCTATAAGATTTCACGACCCATGAAATTGCGCAAAAAGGCAATGAACATCCCCACCTTGACCGGCAGATGGCGCGTATTTGGATAAACCGCGTACACGCCCTGTTCCGGCAGCGCATACGCGGGCAGTAGCCGCAGCAAACGGCCCGCAGCCACGTCCTCCCTCACCAGCCACTCCGGCAAAATCGCCACGCCCGCACCGGCCAGCGCAAAGCTGCGCATGCCGGCCGCGTTGTCGGTGACGATGCGCTGGCGTGGATGCGTGGTGGCGACGATCGCGCCGCTGGCCGTGTGCGTCCAGCTTAAGGCCCCTTCAAAACGCGCGTGGAAGATGCCGTCGAGCGCCGCCAGCTGCTGCGGCGTCTCGGGCGCCCCGTGGCGCGCCACATACGCGACACTGGCGACCGGCACGGTGGCCAAGCGCTCCATCAGCGCGGCCCGATAGGTCGAGTCGCGCAGGCTGCCCAAACGCAGCGCCAGGTCGAACCGGTCCGACACCAGGTCGGCCAATCCCGGCGAGGCCGAAAAATCCACCTTCAAACCCGCATGCTCGCGCGCGAACGCGGCCAGCGCCGGCACCACCATGTGCGCGCCGTATTCGGCGGTCGAGGTCACGCGCAAAGTCCCCGTCAGCGCCGCGTGGCTGCTGCGCGCCGCGTCGATGGCCGCTTCCGCTTGCGAGAGCACCTGCACGCAACTGTCGAAGAAGCGCTGGCCCGCATCGGTGAGCGCGATGCGGCGCGTGGTGCGCGTCAGCAGCGACACGCCGAGCTCGCCTTCGAGCTGCTTCAGGTTGAAGCTCAGCATGGCCTTGGTGACGTCCAGCCTGGCCGCAGCCTTGGTGAACGAGCCGGTCTCGACGATGGCGACGAACATTTGCAGCCGGTTCAGGTTCAGCATAAATGGGAGATCGATTGTCAATGCAATTTGACAGTGTATTACGGTTGCCGCTGTTTTTCTTCCCGGGCAGCACTCCTATAATGACCGATCAATCAAGCAAAGGAGACCGCCATGCCCCATCCCGTCATCAATCTCGACCAGTTGACGCCGCAAGACATGCCGCCGCAGTACGCGCCCACCGGCGCGGCCGCAGAACGGTTCGCGCCGCGTATCGCGATGATTGGCGAACTGATCGGCATGCGCGCGCTGGGCTGCAACCTGACGGTGCTCTCGCCCGGCAAGCGCGCCTTCCCTTTTCATCACCACCGGGTGAACGAAGAGGTGTTCATCGTTGTCCAAGGGTGTGGAACGGTCAGGATCGGCGTCGCCAGCTATCCGCTGCGGCAGGGCGATATTGTTGCCTGTCCGGCCGGTGGGCAGGAAACGGCACATCAGATTATCAATACAGGGGAGGGGGAGTTGCGCTATCTCGCGCTGAGCACGAACCAGTCGCCGGAAGTGGTGGAGTTTCCCGATTCCGGGAAGTATGCGACACTGCTGCAGGGTGCGGGCGGCGGTGCAAACACCTTGCCACAACGGACAGTAGGCCACATTGGCCAATCGGTCGACTACTGGGAAGGAGAATGATGTTGCTGGAAGATATGCTGCCGGGGGAGTATGACAGGCTGATGAGGTGTTCTTCATCAGCCTGCATATCAATTCATGGTCGGAGTACAAGGATTCGAACCTTGGACCCCCTGGTCCCAAACCAGGTGCGCTACCGGGCTGCGCCACACTCCGAGGACAAGAATCATAGCGGAGGGAATACACTTGGTCAAGGGTCAGTATGATTTTTTCGCATTTTTCTTCGAAATAGATGAATTTTTACGCATCCGCCCACAGTCCAACCATCAACGACCGCGTTTTGCTGCGGATTGGCGCCGGCATCGCGGTGTCGATCGCCTTGCATGGGCTGCTGCTGTTCGGGTACCGGCAGGGGCTGGGGCTGGCGCCGCCGTGGCGGGACGATGCCGGCCAGCCGCGCGAAGCGCTGACGGTGACCTTGCGCGCGCGCCCCGCACCGACGCCCGAGGTGCTGCCTGAGCCGACGCCGCAGGTTCAGCCTGAGATCAAACCGACGCCAGCATTCAAACCGAAGCAGGCAGTAAACACGCAAAGGAAGAAAACAGCGGAAGCGGAACCGGCGACAGCGTCGCCAACGGCAAGTACACGGCCAGCGCCAGCGGAGAGTATCGCCGCGCCCGATGTGATTGCCTTGCCGGAGACGCAAGCGCATGCGCCGGAAGCGTTCACGGTGGCGCCGCCGTCGGGCACGCCGCAGTTCGATCCGGACGCGGCCCGCAAGTTTGCGCGCGAGATCGCCACCAAGCCGGACCCGGCCCGCGCCGGCATGGCCGTGGCGCAGATTCCGCCCAAGCCGTATGCCACCGACACCAAGGCGGCCCGCGTGATCGCCCAGGCCAGGCGGTCCAACTGCAAAGATGGGATTCCGGGCGGATTGCTCGCTCCGCTCCTCCTCCTGCTCGACAAGAAGGATAGCGGGTGCAAGTGGTAGCCAAGCGACCGGGCCTGCGTTGCACAGGGCCGGTCATGCCTGCTTATTCCAGGCGCAGCTTCAGTTCCTGCGACGCCTGCTCAAGTGCGCTGCGGGTGGCCGGCAAGGTGGCCAGGGCGTTGAGCAGGCCGACGTCGTGGATCAGCTATTTATTGGAATCTTTTTGATCCCGAATGTTTGCCCGCCGGTACGCGGCGCCGCTCCGCGCCAGCCGCCGGGCATCGTCCCCCGATACGACTTGCACGGTCGATGGTGCGAAGCAGCCCGCGTCCCGTTTGGACAATGACGATGGCGCGAAAGTGCGATTGATGCAGATCAGTCCTGCTGACCCTTGATTTCCAGCGCGCGGTCGTACAGGGCATTCTTCTTGCGCCCGGTAATTTGCGCGGTCAGGTTGGCGGCCTGCTTGACCGAACATTCAGCCAGCAGGATGTTCAGGATGCGCTCGGCCTCGGCCTCTTCGGCATCGCCCTCGGCCCGGGCGCCTTCGAGCAGCACCACGTACTCGCCCTTTTCGCGGTGCGGATCGGCCTTGACCCAGGCCAGCGCCTCGGACAAAGGGCAACGGTGGATTTCTTCGAACAGCTTGGTCAACTCGCGCGCGAACACCACCTGGCGCGCCGGCTCGAACACGCCGGCCAGCGCTTCCACGCAGTCCAGGATGCGGTGCGGCGCTTCGTAGAACACCATGGTCGCGCCGACCGTCAGCAGTTTTTGCAGGGCGGTTTCGCGCTGCTTGGCCTTGGCCGGCAAAAAACCGACGAAATAGAATTGATCGTTGACCAGCCCGCTGGCCGAGAGCGCCGTCACCGCCGCCGAGGCGCCCGGCAGCGGCACCACGCGCAGGCCGGCGGCGCGCACGGCGTCGACAATGCGCGCGCCCGGGTCGGACACGCCCGGCGTGCCGGCGTCCGACACCAGCGCGATGCGCTCGCCGGCCTGCAGGCGCGCGATCAGCTTGTCGGCCACTTCGCGTTCGTTGTGCTGGTGCGCGGCGATCATCGGGCGCGACAGGCCGAAGCGGGTCAGCAGGTTGCCGGTGTTACGGGTGTCTTCGCAAGCGACCGCGTCGACCAGCGAGAGCACGTGCAAAGCGCGCACGGTAATGTCGGTGACGTTGCCAATGGGAGTAGCCACGATATACAGGGTTGCTGTAGGATAGGACTGATGCACGGCCTCGCCAATGACGGGAAGCTGGGCGATCGGACTGGTCTGGAATTCTGTCATGTGGGAGTGGTAATGCTGATTAAAAGTCTGAAGGGCCTGCTCGCCGTTAGCGCGCTCACGATGTTGAGTGCCTGCAGCACGCCCTGCGACAGGCCGGGGGGATTGTGCGCGCCTATCGAGCCAAACACAAGTGTCGCACCGGCCCAGCCGCGCGCGCCCGAGGTCCTCGCGCCGGTCA
This sequence comes from Massilia genomosp. 1, assembly GCF_011682185.1. Classification (NCBI taxonomy): domain Bacteria; kingdom Pseudomonadati; phylum Pseudomonadota; class Betaproteobacteria; order Burkholderiales; family Oxalobacteraceae; genus Massilia; species Massilia genomosp. 1. Next base: position 23,125 of record NZ_WHJF01000034.1, on the reverse strand, counting down.
TCCCTGAAGCCGAGGTCGAGACCATGCCGGTCGACGCGCCGCCGGGCGCCGTGGCCGAGCATCCGCGCGCGGCCGCCGTGCCCGCCGCCGCGCCCGACAACAAAGCGGCCACCCGCATCGGCCTGCTGCTGCCGACCCGCTCCGACGCGCTCGGCCCGCCGGCTGGCGCGCTGCGCGCCGGTTTCATGGCCGCTTACGAGCGCGACCGCACTGGCTTCGAAGTGAACCTGATCGAAACCGGCGACAGCCCGCAAGACGTGCTGGCCGCCTACACCACGGCGCTGGCGCAGAACGATATCGTGGTCGGCCCGCTGGCGCGCTCGGCGGTGAGCGCGATCGCCGGCGCCGGCGTGGCCGTCAGCAAGCCGACCGTCGCCCTGAATCATCCGGACGGACGCGGCACGGGCGGCGCGCTGTCCCACAACCTGCTGGTGATCGGCCTGTCGATCGAAGACGAAGCGCGCCAGGTGGCGCGGTGGGCCGCGAGCGAGCATCCGGGCGCGCGCGCGCTGGTGGTATCCGGCGCGAATGCCTGGCAGCGCCGCATCGCCAGCGCCTTCGCCGCCCAGTGGAAGCAGCTGGGCAACGAGTCGCAGACCCTGGAACTGGCCGCCTCGAACGGTTACCTGAGCGAAGCGGGCATCTCGCAGCTGAGAAACCGGGTCGATGCCGAACAGCCGACCCTGCTCTTTACCGCGCTCGACGCCGACCAGCTGCGCCAGGTGCGCGCCTCGATCGGCACCAGCGTGCCGGCCTACGGCACCTCGTCGGTCAATCCGGGCACGGAACCGGGCACGGCCCTGGCCGAGCTCGACGGCGTACGCCTGCTCGACCTGCCGTGGGAAGTGCAACCCGACCATCCGGCCGTGATGGTGTATCCGCGCTGGAACGCCAGCCGCCGCACGCTCGACCTCGACCGCCTGTACGCGCTCGGCATCGATGCCTTCCGGGTAGCGCGCGAAATCACCCTGCACCCGGGCGCGTCGTTCACCATGGATGGCGTGACGGGACGGCTGTCGGTCAGCTTCGGCGACGGCCCGGCGCGCTTCGAGCGGATCGAGCCGACCGCGGTGTACCAGGGCGGCAGCTTCAAGCCGTCGGGCGGCGGGCAGTAAGATGTGGCCGGCCCGGCTGAGCGGCAAGCAGCGCCAGGGCCAGCTGTGGGAACAGAAAACACTCGACTACCTGACCAGCCAGGGCTTGCGCCTGGTCGAGGCCAACTACCGCTGCCGGGGCGGCGAAATCGACCTGATTTTGCGCCACGGCGAAGAACTGGTGTTCGTCGAAGTGCGCCAGCGCGCCAGCAGCCGCTGCGGCGGCGCGGCCGCCAGCATCACCGCCGCCAAGATCGGCCGCATGGCGCGCGCGGCCCAGACCTACCTGCTGCGCTTTCCTCAGACGCCGCCGTGCCGCTTCGACGTGGTCGCCATCGACGGCGAACGCATGGAATGGCTGCGCAACGCCATCCAGTTATAACAGAGCGGCTGAGCAAATTTCGTCGTACTTCTCCGGGTTCGCCATCTGCTGCACTATAATCCCCCACTATGAATACTCAACGCATCCTCGCCCACTTCCACGAAAGCGCCGAACTCAAGATTCAGGCGGCTTCTGCCCTGGCTCAACCTATTTCGCAAGCGATCGAACTGATGTTCTTCGCTTTGTCGAACGGCAACAAGATTCTTGCTTGCGGTAATGGCGGTTCGGCCGCCGACTGCCAGCACTTTGCGGCCGAGCTGGTGGGCCGTTTCGAGCGCGAGCGCTTTCCGCTGCCGGCGATGTCGCTGACCACCGATACCTCGATCATGACGGCGGTGGGCAACGATTACAGCTACCGCGAGATTTTCTCGAAGCAGGTGCAAGCCTTCGGCCAAGCCGGCGACGTGCTGCTGGCCATTTCCACCTCGGGCAACTCGGCCAACGTGATTGCCGCGGTCGAAGCGGCGCTCGAGCGTGAAATGCGCGTCGTGGCGCTGACCGGCAAGGATGGCGGCGCGCTCGGCAAGTTGCTGACCGACGCCGACGTGCATATCTGCGTGCCGCACACGCGCACCGCGCGCATCCAGGAAGTGCATCTGGTGACCATCCACTGCATTTGCGACGGTATCGACGTCGCCTTGTTCGGAGGAGATGTGAATGAATGATTCATTACGTGCGATGCGCCCGCTGGCCAAGGCCATCGTCGCGCTCGCCCTGCTGGGCAGCCTGCAAGGCTGCATCGGGCTGTTCGTGGGCGGCGCCGTGGCTGGCGCAGTGGCCACGGCCGACCGCCGCACGCTCGGTGCGCAAGCCGACGACAAGGCCATTGCGCTCAAGGCCGACATGCGCTTGCCGAAAATTACCGGTGAAGACGTGCATATCAATGTCAACAGCTTCAACCGCAAGGTGCTGCTGAGCGGCGAAGTGCGCGACGAAGCCATGAAGGCGGCGGTCGAGCGCGAAGTGGCCAACATCGATGGCGTGGCGATCGTGATCAACGAACTCGACATCGCTTCGCCCGCCACCTATACCTCGCGGTCGAGCGATTCGCTGATCACCACCAAGGTCAAGGCCAGCCTGGTGGACATGCGGACCATTTCGGCGACCTCGTTCAAGGTCATCACCGAGCGCGGCACCGTGTTCCTGATGGGCCGCGTGACCCAGCGCGAAGGCCAGGTCGCCGCCGATGTGGCGCGCGGCGTGTCGGGCGTGAAAAAAGTCGTCAAAGTGCTGGAATACATCAGCGACGACGAGCTCAAGGCGATCTCGCCACGGTCCTCGTCGGTCCAGTTGTAGTACGGCCCCTCGCGAAGGGCCGCGCGGGCAGCGTTTTTGCAGCGCGGCTATAATGACTTTCTGTTCCATTCCCGCTTCCAGTCATGTCCACCCAGACCCCGCCCCGTACTTCCTGGCTCAAACCGGCGCTGATCGGCGCGGCGCTGGTGGCCATTGCCGCCATCGGCTATTGCTCGCTGGCGCGCAGCACGCCCGCGCCGGACGTGACCTTCATCGATATCAAGGGCCAGAAAATCAGCTCGCACAGCTTGCGCGGCAAGGTGGTCATGGTCAATTTCTGGGCAACCTCGTGCGCAACCTGCGTCAAGGAAATGCCGCAGATGGTCGATACGTACAACAAGTTCAAGGGCCAGGGCATGGCGTTCGTGGCGGTGGCCATGAAGTACGACGCGCCCAATTACGTGCTCAATTATGCCGAGACCAACCGCCTGCCGTTTACCGTGGCGCTCGATAGTGCCGGCGATATTGCCAAGGCCTTCGGGGAGGTGACGTTAACGCCGACCACGTTCTTGATCGACAAGGATGGCAAGATCATCAAGCGCTATGTGGGGGAACCGGATTTTCCGGCCTTGCATAGGTTATTGGAAAAAACGTTGCTGGAAAAAACCATCGCGGGATAAACATCCTCAAAACCCCGTCTGCACCGACAAATACGCGCCGCGCTGGCGCTTGGGGTTGAACACCGTGATTTCGCCCAGCACCGCATACGCCGCCGTCACCGACACATGCTTGCTGGGGAACCAGGCCACGAACACGTCGTAATACGCCTTTTCCTTGTCCACCCCCAGATTGTGCGGCTTGCGGCGGTATTCCACGCCGGCCACCAGCTGGCGCTCCACCAGGCAGGCGGCCGACACTTCCAGCATCGCCTTGTACACATTGCCCTGGTCGCCGCCAAACCCCAGTAAGCCCATCTGATTGGCCCTGGTCGCGCGCACGGTGGCGTTCAAGAGCAAACTCTGCTGCAACAGCAGCTTGGTCGCGGCCACGTACAGATCGGTCCCGCTGTCCTCCTTCGCGCCCAGTTGCGTGACCTTGCTCACGCCCAGCGCCCCCAGCCCGCCCACGCCCTTGTTGCGCTTGTACATTGCGCCGACGGCGATCTGCGGCATCAAGCTATCCTGCCCGTACACGGCGTCGCCCGCCACTTTCACTTTGACGCCAAGAATATCCTGCTTGATGCTCAGCTGGTTCAGCGGCGCCAGGCTGCCCTTGAAATGCTGCTGCGCCAGCGACAGTTCGACCCGGTCGGCCAGCCCCAGCGCCACCCCGGCCGTGTCGAGCGTGTAATCCTGGGTGCGCACGCCGGTGTAGTGTACGTTCGCGCCCCAGCTGTCGCGGCTGCCGTAGCCGGTGATCAGCGCCCACGGGCTCAGGCCGCCGCCGCCGGCACCTTCGAGCTGGCTGACGCCGCCCGTCGCAGTGAGCTTGCCCAGGTCGGGCCGGCCCTGTCCATGCGCCGCACCAGCCGTCAAACTTGCCGCCAAGAACAAACTACCCACACGCGCGATCTGCATATTGTCTCCCGATGAAGGTGTTGCACGAACCAGCTCAGCCGTCTCTACAATACTGCGTACGCAAACCGCGCGCGATTGGATTCAACTATTTTGCTGTATTTTGCAAATATGTTTGTTGTAATCCGATATGCCTTTGCGATAACCTCACCGGGCACTCCGCGCCACGCCGCGGCCACCCGAACCCACTGTCAAGGCGCTCAGTGTCCATCGACGTCAACCCGCTCGACCCGCAGCAACTACGCACCTGGCTCCTGGCAGCCGGCAAACGCGATGGCGGCGCCTTCCGTTCCCTCTACGATGCAACTTCGCCGAAACTGTTTGGCTTCGCGCTGCGTATATTGCACAAGCGCGAGCTCGCTGAAGAAGTTTTGCAAGAGAGCTATGTCGCCATCTGGAACAATGCCGCCAACTACCAGAGTCATCTCGCAGCGCCGATGACCTGGATGGCGACCATTGTCCGCAACAAGGCGTTCGACCACCTCCGGCGCAGCGACGTCTCGGTTGAAATCGATGCGGAACAGTTTGATAGTGACGTCATGAATGCTCTACAGGATCCGCAGGCGACGCCGATCGAGGCCTTGCAGATGAGTGGCGATGCGAAAGCGCTGGCGTGGTGCATGTCCGCGCTCGACGGCATGCATCGCCAGGTTGTCGCGCTGGCCTATTACCACGACCTGTCGCACAGCGAAGTGGCCGAGCAGATGAAACTACCAGTCGGAACCGTCAAAACCTGGATCAGGCGCAGCCTGGAAAAGCTGCGCACCTGCCTCGCGAAACGGGAGCAAACATGAACATCCGACATAACATTGTCCTGCGCCAGAAACTGGCGGCGGAATACGTGCTGGGCACGCTCAGGGGCGGCGCGCGGCGCCGTTTCGAAGGCTGGCTGCACCAGGACGCCGACTTGCGCAATATCACCGCGCAGTGGCAGCAGCGCCTGGCGCCCATGGCCGAGTTTGCCGGCGATGCGAGGCCGCCGACAAGCGTGTGGCGCGGCATCGAACGGCGTCTGGACCTCAAGCCGAAAAAGACCGGCGGCTGGCGCTTCTGGCAGAGCGACAACCTGGCGTTCTGGCGCAACCTGGGGATGGTGTCGACCGCCATGGCGGCCCTGCTGCTGATGGTGGTAGTAAGCTACCGTCCGCTCGATGCGCCGGTCATTTCCTACGTGGCGACCTTGAGCGACGACAAGGCCCAGCCCGCCATGGTGCTGACCGCCGACCGCCAGCACCATGCACTCGATGCGCGCGTGGTGGGCGGCGCGCCGGTCGCGGCCGACAAGAGCCTGCATCTGTGGGCGGTGCCGAAGTCGGGCAAGCCGCGTTCGCTGGGGGTATTGGCCGACAACAAGGGCCGCTTCACCTTGACGGACAATGCCATCAGCGACGATGTGGCGGTGCTGGCGGTGACCCTGGAGCCGAAGGGGGGCTCGCCCGATCCGAATGGACCGACCGGGCCGATTGTGTATAAAGGGAATTGGGTAAGGTTGTAAGCGGAGAAATACCGCTACCCGCGGGTGGCGGCGCCTACTTCGTCACAATCTCCTTCTGCATCGGCGCCAGCCTGGCGACCAGCTTGTTCTGCACCGCCGGCGCCACGCCGTGCTTGTCCATGGCCGCCTGCAAGTCCTCGGCCAGGGCGTTGAACTGGGCATTGGTGATGTTCAAGCCATCGTGGATCTCCTTCATGTCCTTGCCCTTGTACTTGCACGGGCCGCCGGAGAGCGCGCAAAACTGCTCTTCCAGCCGCATCGACAAGTTTTTCAGGTCGGTATCCTTGAACGATTCCTTGATGCGCGCGTCGGCCATGATCAGCGGCACGAAGGTGTCCACGATCTTCTTGATCCCGCCCTGCCCGCCCAGCCCCTGGTAGGTGCTGTCGTCGCCGGCGGGACCGTGGACGCAGCCGCTGGCCAGCGCCAGCGTGCCGATGCAAAAAAGCCGGGTCAGCGTGTTCATTCTTTTTCCAGTCATGGTTAACAGACAGTCAAACCTGGCAAGGCATCGTGCCTAGCCGGACGCGGCGGCAGGAGCCAGCGCCCGGTCCACCGCCGCCGTGAAGGCGTCGATATCGATCGGCTTGGTCAGGTAGGCAAAAAAGCCGGCGGCCATGCTGCGCTTGACGTCGCGCTCCATCGCATTCGCACTGAGCGCAATGACCGGAATATGCGCCGTGCGCGGATCGTCGCGCAGCAGGCGCTGCGCTTCGTGACCGTCCATGCCGGGCAGGTTGATGTCCATCAGGATCACGTTCGGCAGATAACTCTGCGCCAGTGCAATGCCAAGTTCGGCGCTGGGCGCGGAAATGAGCGCCAGGTCGCGCCGGAAGCCGACGATTTCTTCGACCAGCCGCAGGTTGGCCGGATTGTCTTCCACATACAGCAAGGTCGCCACCGACGGGTCGCCCGCTGGCACGGCCGGCATGGCGCGCGGCGCGGGCGCGGCGGGCGCGCCCTCGGCCAGGTGATCACTGCCGCTCAGGTCGAGTTCGATCCAGAATACGCTGCCGATGCCGGCCGTGCTCGACACGCCCATGGCGCCGCCCATCAGTTCGACCAGGCGCTTGGTCACCACCAGCCCGATGCCGGTGCCTTCTTCGCTGCCGCCTTCCTGGCCGAGCCGGTTGAACGGCTGGAATAGCGAACCGAGTTGGTCGGGACGCAAACCCTTGCCGGTATCCTGCACCGAAATGCGCACCCGCGCCGGGCCGATCAGGTTGGCGTTGACCACCACCACGCCCTGCTCGCGGTTGTACTTGATGGCGTTCGACAGCAGGTTCAGCATGATCTGCTTGAGGCGCGTGTGGTCGGCCACCACCTTCAGCGGCTCCGGCTTCGGAAACACCATGCGGATGCCGCGCCGGGCCGCGCTGTCGCCGACCATGGATTGCACTTCATCGAGCACGGCGCAGAGCAGCACCGGTTCGAGCGACACGCTCAGGGTGCCCGATTCGATCTTGGCCAGGTCGAGGATTTCGTTAATCAAGGTCAGCAGGTGTTCGCCGGCCGTCAGGATATTGCGCACGAAGCTGCGCTTTTGCACGGTGGTCGAGGGCAAGGACTCGTTGGCCAGCAACTGGGTGAAGCCGAGAATGGCGTTGAGCGGCGTGCGCAACTCGTGCGACATGCTGGTCAGAAACAGATCCTTGGCCTGGTTGGCGCGTTCGAGCTCGACCTTCTTGTCGTTGAGGGCGCGCTCGATGCGCTTGCGGTCGGTAATGTCGCGAATCGCCGACGACACCAGCACGCCATCTTCGGTTTCCAGCGGCGAGAGGCTGATTTCGACCGGAAACTCGGTGCCGTCGCGCCGCAAACCGTACAGTTCGAGCCCGGCGCCCATCGAGCGCGGGCGCGGCGCGGCCGAAAAGCTGGTGCGGAAGTGCGGATGCTGCTCGGCGAAGCGCTGCGGAATCAGGATCTCGACTTTTCTTCCAAGCAGTTCGCTGCGCGGATAGCCGAACAATTTTTCAGTCTGCGAATTGACCAGCACGATTTCGCCATCGCGGTTGACGATCACCATCGCATCCGGCGCCGATTCGAGCAAGCCGCGGAATTTCTGCTCGGCCTTTTTGCGTTCGCTGACATCGCGGATCGCGCTGATCACAAAGGCGCCGGCGTCGGTGCTGATCGGCGAGAGGCTGATTTCGACCGGGAATTCGACCTCGTCCTTGCGCACCCCGTACAGCTCCAGCCCGGCGCCCATGGTGCGCGTGCGCGACTGTTCGAAGTAGCGCGAGCGGTGCGCCACATGGCCATGCTGGAAGCGGGCCGGCAGCAGTACCTCGATCAGCTTGCCGTTCAGTTCGCCGTGTTCATAGCCGAACATGCGCTCGGCCTGGGCGTTGGCCAGCACGATGGTGCCGGTCGGGTTGGCCATGATGATGCTGTCCGGGGTCGATTCGAGCAGGTCGCGGAACTTCGCTTCGATCAGGAGGGTGTCGCGTGCGGCTTTCGACTGCGTCATGTCGCGCTTGCTCGAGACGATGTAGGCAATCTTGCCGTGCTCGTCGTAGATGACCTTGTTGTTCGAGTCGACGTAGATCAACGCGCCATCCTTGCGGCGCCGCAAGGTTTCGTAATCGAACGCACCGTGCTCTTCCAGCTGGCGCGCCGCTTCCAGGTCGCGCTCCTGCTTGCCGGGCAGCGCGATCAGTTCGCGCAGGTCGCGCCCCACTGCTTCCTCGCTGCGATAGCCGAAGATGCGCTCGGCGCCTTTAGTCCAGCGCAACACGGTGTGGCCCGGCGTGGTGACAATCACCCCGCCAGGGGCTTCGCTAAGTATGAGCTGATCGAAGTCGATTGGCATCCGGCACTCTCTGGCTGGTGGAGTGGCGCCGCGACGAGCTGGAGCAGCGCCAGGCGTCCGGCCATGATGCGCCTTTCCAGACAATTGTCAAACGGAAGTTACCCGATGTATAACGTTGACTCGACGATCGGGGGCCAGCGCGCCAGCGCTTATTTGGGATACAGAATCATCTGGGTGCAGCGGAACAGGGCGATGGTCTTGCCGTTCGCTTCATTGGTGACCACCACGTCCCACACCTGGGTGGTTTTGCCGAGGTGGGCGGCCTTGGCCACGCAGGCGATGGCGCCGTCGCGCGCGGTGCCCAGGTGGTTCGACTTGAGCTCGATGGTGGTGAAGCTGTTCGCCCCTTCCGGCAGGTTGGCCACGCAGGCGTAGCCGGCGGCGGTGTCGGCCAGGGTGATGACGGTGCCGGCGTGCAGGAAGCCGTTGGGCGCGAGCAAGTGCGGCTTGATGTCGAGGCGCGCGGCGACTTCGCCGCCGCCGACACGGGTAATTTCCACGCCCATGTAAGCGGGCAGCGTGCCGGCGCCGAAACTGTTCATCGATTCAGGGGTAAACTGGTGCGTGTTCATGGCGTTTCCGTTCGTGTTTAAAATAAGCACGATTGTACGTTTTTATTCCCAGCCCGGTTAGCAGAGGTCCGATCTTGAAAAAATTTGCGTTAAGAATGCTGTACGTGCCCGTGCTGCTGTCCGCGTGGGCCTGCGCCCCGGGCGCCCTGGCCCAGGACGCCGCGCCGGCCCGCCTGGTGGAGGCGGCGCGCTCCCAGATCGGCGTGACCACCAGGTACGACCCGCGCTACGAGCGCCTGGCCTTCCCCGGCGGCGACGTGCCGGTCGAGCGCGGCGTCTGCACCGACGTGGTGGTGCGCGCTTATCGCAAGGTGGGTGTGGACTTGCAGGAACTGGTGCATCGCGACATGAAGACGTCCTGGAATGCGTATCCGAAACTGTGGCAACTCAAGCGCCCCGATCCGAATATCGACCATCGCCGCGTGCCCAACCTGGCCACATTTTTCACGCGCCACGGCAAGTCGATGACACCGGCGCGCGACGGCGCCGCCTACCAGGCGGGCGATGTCGTCACCTGGATGCTGCCGGGTAAGCTGCCGCACATCGGCATCGTCTCCGGCCAGCGCAGCGCGGCCGGGGTGCCGTTGGTGATCCACAACATCGGGCGCGGCACCCAGATCGAAGACAGCCTGTTCGCCTATCCGCTGACCGGGCACTACCGCTTCAATCCGCCCGTCAAAGCCGCCGTCAGCGCAAGCCGCTGACCGTGCCTTCCTTCGGATAGTCGATCTTGTACTCGACCTGGAATCTGGCGCTCGCCCCGGCCGCCAGGGTCTTTTTCCAGGCCACGACACCACGGCGCTGTTCCCAGGTGCCGGTGAACGGTTTCGGATCGAACACCGCCTCGACCTTGACCTCCTCGGACGTGCTGACCGGGGAGGAATCGAATACCAGCAGCTCGACCGGCGTGCTGTGGCGGTTGACCAGGGTGAACACGTCGGCGCGCACGCTGGTCGCGCGCCCGCCGAAGATGCCCTTGCTGCCGGTCTTGCCGGCCACCGGATCGAGCGCCACCTTGACCAGGTCGTCGCGCCCGAACGAGAACAGCGCCTTCTCGCCCTCTTGCAGATTCCACTGGGTGGCGCCGATGTAGCCGCCATCGCGGAACAATTGCATGTTACCTGACGGCCACACGCCTTCCGGGCGGGCCGCTTCGGCCATGACGATGGCAAATTTTTCCAGGCGCGGCGTCACGCGCAGGTGCTGGGTGACCGGCAGCGCCAGGGTCGACAGCGTGACCGAGGTGGCGCGCCCGTCGGAAGCCAGGTTGACCCGGCCCGGCACCTCGAACTCGGTGGCGAAAACGCCCTGCAGTTCGGCGATATCGTACTCGTTCGCGCGCTTGATCGCGCTGCCGGTGATCTCCACTTTTTGACTGCGTTCCCTCGACATGACCGGGGCCGGGGCCGGGGCCGCGGCGTAGGCTTGCATTTGCTGGGGCGGCTGCGGCGGACGGTAGCCCAGCAGCCACGGCTGCGGTTCGCGGCCGTTGGGCGACAGGCGCGGCTGGCTGGTCGAAAGGGTCAGCTTGACGTTGCTCCAGTCTTCCCCGGTGCTCTGCGAAATCGTGGCCAGGCGCTCCAGGTCGACCCTGGACGCGGCCGAGTCGAGACTGGCGCGGTAGCCCGGTTTCCAGCCGGCATTGTCGCGCTGGTAGCTGATGGTCAGGGTCCCGGCCTTGGCCGCCGCCAGGCGCACCACCATGCTGCGCACCTCTTTTTCGTGCGAATCGAGGCCGGCCAGGTCGCTTTCGAGCGCCGCGATTTTCTTGTCGAGCTCGCGCTGCTGCACGGCCAGCTTCTGGATCTTGAGCAGGGCCTCGCTGGCGCCGCGCCCCAGGGTGTCGAGCACGCCGGCCAGCGCCTTGCCGTTGTCCGGCCCCTGCGCCCTGGCGCCGTCGGCGGCGCCGCCGTTGTAGCGCTCCAGATAGCCCTTGACGATGGCGGCCGACTTGGCCTGCGCGTCGAGTACGGCCTTCTGGTCCTTGAGGCGCTCGATCTCGCCGGCCAGCTTCGCTTCAAGCGGGTTGACCGCTTCGCTGCCGGCCTTGTCGCGCGAGACCACGTCGGCCACGCGGATGCCGGGCGCGGCCTGCACCCGTACCGATTCGAGGTTGAAGTTGGCCGGCAAGCCGTCGATGACGACCTCGGTGGCGCCAGCGGCCACCTGGGCGGTGCGCACCACGGTGGCGCTGCCGGGATACAAGGTGACGGCCGTGACCGGGGCATTGGTGCTGGCCAGGCCGGTTTCGCTAAAGAAGGCGAGGGCAGCGAGGAAGGGATAGCGCATGTGAGCCTTTCGGACAGGAGTTAGGAAGATCGGTACTCACTGAAACGGATGGGGGACGAAAAAGGGGTTACAGCGGGCCCCGCGCCCAGAGAGTTTCATATTTACAACATGATCGCTCAGCGGCATGAACAAATTTGCAACTTGATCACAGGTCGGTTACGCTTCACGCCGATTACCATTCAGAAACAGAAATTGCATTCAAAAATACGGAAAACGCTGATGACCTACCCTACCACCTCCCGCGCGGGCGCTGTACGCTCCCTGTTCGCCGCCTGCCTGCTGGCCGGCTCCACCCTGTTGACCGGTTGCGTCAGCCCGATGTACCTCGACACCGCGACCAGGCAAGTGCCGGTCTCGGAGATGAAGAAAGTGGCTGAGCCGAAACCAGTCCAGCTGACTTTCGAATTCCTCACCCTCGGTGCGCCAGCGGCCGCCCCAACCAATTTTCTGAAAGATACCGTAACGGCCGAAGTCAAGGAAAGCGGCTTGTTCGCGCCCGAGGGCAGCGGCACACCGGCCGGTATCCTGATGGTCTCGCTGAACAATGTGAAAGTCGGCGACGACCCGACCGGCAAAGCATTCATGACCGGCATGACCTTCGGCCTGGCCGGCACCGCCGTGACCGACGGCTACATCTGCACCGTATCGTATTTGCCGCCAGGCCAGGCCAAACCGATCGTCAAGGTGGCGCGCCATGCGATCCACGTCACGATCGGCAATGCCAGCCCGCCGGCAACCGCGGGCAAGCCGATGGAACACGAACTGGCCGTCAAGACCATGGCGCGCGAAGTGCTCAGCAATGCGCTGCGCGACCTGTCGTTCGACCCTGCATTCAATCCTTAATCAACCCATCAGCAAGGAATACGCATGGCCTCAATGTTTCGCCTCACCTCCCTCATCGCCGCCGGCGCCCTGGCAGTACAACTGGTCGGCTGCGCGCCGATGAGCATGTCGGTACCAACGGCGTCGATGGACAATACCGTCAAGCTGCGCAATGCCGCGTTTGACAAAGTTGCCGTCGGCAGCTTCACGCTGGACGCCAGCAAGAACGCCAGCCTCGACAAGAGCCACGGCATCCGCGCCAGCGCCGTAGTCGCTCCGGGCGGCTCGTTCGCGCAGTATCTGGGCGAGACGCTGAAAGCCGAACTGCTGTCGGCCGGCCTGCTCGACGCCAACGCCGCCACCACCGTCACCGGCACGTTGACCGAAACCGACGTGGATGCCTCGATCGGTACCGGCAAGGGCGTGCTCGCCGCGCGCTTCGTGGTCACCCGCGCGGCCAAGGTGCGTTACGATCGCGAACTGAAGATCGAGTCGAGCTGGGATTCGTCGTTCATGGGCGCGGTCGCCATTCCACTGGCGGCGCGCGAGTATGAAGGCCAGTACCGCAAGCTGATCAGCAAGCTGCTGGATGACGACACATTCCGGCAAGCCATTTCCAAGTAAGCGTTTCAGAGCAAATGTAGCAAAAGCGCCTGCGCTCGCAGGCGTTTCCCGGAGCGGGCAGGGCGGCAAGCGCCGCCCTGCCCGGCTCCAGTCCCCCGCAGCCCTGCGGACCGATTCAAGTCCCCTCGAGCACGCCTTCGTGCAGCGCCAGCGCCCGTTCCCAATACGGCGGCGCGCCCACATGGTCGCGCAGGTAAGCGATGAACAGCTGCGCCTTGACCGGATGCGAACGTCCCGGCAAGCGCACCGCGTGGATGCCGTCGGTGACGACCGACGCACCCTGGCTGGCCGGTCCGAACAGCGGCACCAGTTGCCCGGCGACCAGCGCCTCGCTCGCCAGCCAGCTCGGCAGGTGCGCCACGCCGGCCCCGCCGACCGCCGCGTCCAGCATGAAATCGACATCGTCGCTGCGCAGGGTGCCGCTGACCGGCAAGGGCTTGTTGCGGTTGACGCCCTCGAAGGTCCACCAGCAAGCCAGGGCGCTGCGGCTGACGTAACTCATGCAGTTGTGCTCGAGCAAGTCGAGCGGGGTGGCCGGGGTGCCGCGCCGCGCCAGGTATGCCGGGCTGGCGCAGGCGATGCGCCGGCGCGGCGCCAGCCAGGTGGCCAGCAGGTCGCTGTCGGGCAGCGGGCCGAGGCGGATCGCCACATCGACGCGCTGGGCCGACAGGTCGACCACGTCGTCGTTGAGCTGCAACTCCAGCTCCATCAGCGGATAGCGGTGCAGGAACTGGCCCAGGATCGGGGCGATATGGCGCCGCCCGAACGCGCGCGGCGCGGTCACCGTGAGCACGCCGCGCGGCTCGGGATCGACCGCCGTGACGGCCGCCTTGGCTTCGGCCAGCTCGGCTATCAGGTGGCGCGCGCGCGGCACGAAACGCTCGCCGGCATCGGTCAGCAGCACCAGGCGCGAACCGCGCACGAACAACCTGGCGCCGACCTCGGCTTCGAGCCAGTCGATCCGGCGCGACACCGACGACACCGCCAACTGCAAGGTCTTGGCGGCGCGCGACAGGTTGCCGCTGTCGACGACGGCGAGAAAACAATGCAGGGCATCGAACATGAAAACGACTCCGTTGAGGTTTGCGCACAACGCAAAGATAGTTTGCACATTGCCATATTGTTCCGCGCGGCGCAACGCTGCATACTGCTGTGTTGCTGCGACTTAGGTTTTTCCCATCACCCTGAAAGAAAGACGCCATGACTGAATTGTTCCGCACCCCGCGCACCCTGATCCTGGCGGCCGCCCTTGGCGTCGCCGCGTTTTCCGCCCTTACCGCCGCCAGCACCGTCCACGCCGCCGCGCCGATGGCCAAGGTGTCGGCCCCCGGCTACTTCCGCATGATGCTGGGCGAGTTCGAAGTGACCGCGCTGTCCGACGGCACCACCGACCTGCCGGTCAACAAACTGCTCAAGACCACCCCGGCGAAAGTCGACAAGGCGCTGGCCAAGTCTTTCCTGGCCAGCCCGGTCGAAACCTCGTTCAACGCCTACCTGATCAACACCGGCGGCAAGCTGGTGCTGGTCGACAGCGGCGCGGGCGGCCTGTTCGGCCCCAACCTGGGCAAGCTGGTGGCGAACCTGAAGGCCTCCGGCTACCAGCCGGAGCAGGTCGATGAAATCTACATCACCCACTTGCATTCCGACCACGCGGGCGGCATCGCGAAAGACGGCGCGGCGACCTTCGCCAATGCCGTGGTGCGGGCCGACAAGCGCGACGCCGACTTCTGGCTGAGCCAGGCCAACATGGAAAAAGCCCCGGCCGACGCCAAGGGTTTCTTCCAGGGTGCGATGGCCTCGCTCAAGCCCTACATCGACGCCAAGCGCTTCCAGCCGTTCGAAGGCGATACGCAACTGGTGCCGGGCGTGAAATCGAGCGCGACCTATGGTCATACGGCCGGGCACACCAGCTACGTGGTTGAAAGCGGCGGACAGAAGCTGCTGCTGGTGGGCGACCTGATCCACGTGGGCGCGGTGCAGTTCGACGAGCCGACGGTGACGATTGCGTTCGATTCGGACGAGAAAGCCGCGCTGGCACAGCGCCTGAAAGCGTTCAGCGCCGCCGCCAAGGACGGCGCCTGGGTGGGCGCATCGCACTTGCAGTTTCCCGGCATCGGGCACGTGCGCAGCGCCGGAAAATCGTATCAGTGGGTGCCGGTGAATTACACGCAGGTGCGTTAAGAACGCCCGTGCGCCCGGGTGGATCACCGGGCGTATGGGCAGTTGCACAATCAGCCGGTGCGTCCGGCTTTTTTCACGAGTTCGAATTCGTGCGCAAGCAGGTACAAGCTACTGCATGCCCACTGCTCCGGCCCCGCTTCCCACCAGTTGGTGACGCTGATTTTGCCGTCCTCCGAAAAGTCGTCAATGGGATACTCGTTGTTCAACATCGCAAGCGTATGCGGCAGCTCGTCGGCGGGGAGCAAGTCGAGCAACCATTGGTCGATCTGAAGTACGCGCACAATATCGCCTACCGCAACCTCATTGCCGTGCAGGTCTTTCATTGGTTTCCTTCCATGGCCAGCGGGTCCATAAATTTGATGACAGTTGTTGCTGCTTGCTCGGGAATCGTTTGCAGCAGCAGGTGCGGCCCCGGCAGCGCCACCAGGCGCCAGTCGGCGCACAGCGAAGCGAGCAGGCGGGCGGCCGAGGCCGGCACGATCCAGTCGCGCGTCGCTTGCAGGTACAGCACGGGCACGCTGATGGCCTGCGCGCGCCCGGTGTAATCAACCGCCATCACTTCCTTCAAGCGCTGGCGCAGGCGCGCGGGCGGCACCTTGTCGAGCGCGGCGCGCAGGGCTTTGCGCAAGACCAACGGCGCATCGAAGCCGAGCAGGAAAGGGGCGATCAGGGGAGTAAGGACGGACCACATGGGCAGCACGCCAGCCAGTGGTTTAAGCGGCGCCAGCAGCGGACGCGGATTGCGCGCAAAGGTGCAGCACAGCACCAGCCCGATCAGTCCGGGCGGCTTTGACGCGGCCAGCGCGATGGCCACCGGCCCGGAGAAGGACTCGCCGATCAGCACGAACGGACGGTCACGCGGCAACTGCGCCCGCGCATAGTCGGTCAGGCCGACGTAAGCGAGCGCCGGCGCGCAAGGGTAGGAGACGACGATGGCGTCAACCTGGCCCCCGAGCGCGGCGATGAAGCCGGCGAACAGGTCGCCGCTTCCATCCATTCCCGGAAGCAGTACCACGGTCACCAGCGGCAAAACTTACGCGCTGATCGCCACGCCCGCGTTATGGGCCTGCTCGTCCGCATGGTACGAGCTGCGCACCATGGCGCCGACGGCCGCATGCACGAAGCCCATCTTGTAGGCTTCTTCCTCGAACATCTTGAACACGTCCGGGTGTACATAGCGGCGCACCGGCAAGTGGTCGCCCGACGGCGACAGGTACTGGCCGATGGTCAGCATGTCGACGTTGTGGCTGCGCAGATCGCGCATCACTTGCAGGATTTCGTCGTCGGTTTCGCCCAGGCCGACCATGATGCCGGACTTGGTCACCGCGTCCGGATACAGCGCCTTGAAGTCGCGCAGCAATTCCAGCGAGTGGGTGTAGTCGGAACCGGGACGGGCTTCCTTGTACAGGCGCGGCACTGTCTCCAGATTGTGGTTCATCACGTCCGGCAAGCCGTCGGCGAAGATCGCCAGCGCCTTGGCCAGGCGGCCGCGGAAGTCGGGCACCAGCACTTCGATGCGGGTCTTCGGCGACAGCGCGCGCGTCTGCTTGATGCACTCGACAAAATGGCCAGCGCCGCCATCGCGCAGGTCGTCACGGTCGACCGAGGTGATCACCACGTACGACAGGCGCAGCTCGGCGATGGTCTTGGACAGGTTGTGCGGCTCGTTGACATCGAGCGGATCGGGACGGCCGTGGCCGACGTCGCAGAACGGGCAGCGGCGGGTACACTTGTCGCCCATGATCATGAAGGTCGCCGTGCCCTTGCCGAAGCATTCGCCGATGTTCGGGCAGCTCGCTTCTTCGCACACGGTCACCAGCTTGTTGGCGCGCAGGATGTCCTTGATTTCGTAGAAACGCGACGACGCCGAAGCGGCCTTGACGCGGATCCAGTCCGGCTTTTTCAGGCGCTCGATTTGTCCGATCGGCACGATCTTGATCGGAATGCGCGAGGTCTTGCTGGCGCCTTTTTGCTTGTCGCTGGCGTTGTAGACTGGGGCGATGCTGGTGTCGGTGTCAGAAGTCATTTGGCTGCTTGCCCGTGGGGCTCTGTGGTGTTGTTCGATGCGGTATGCGGCGTATTCTGCGATGCGTCTTGCGGTTCGTCCTGCGCTGCGCTGACCGGGCCGAGCTGGCGCACCAGTTCATGCGCCAGGGCTTGCTGCACGTCGGCCAGCGCGGCGTCGGCGCCCATGCTGCGCATGTCGACCGTTTCCAGGCCCGCGTAACCGCACGGGTTAATCCAGGAAAACGGTCCCAGGTCCATCGCCACATTGAGCGACACGCCATGGTAAGTGCAGCCGTTGCCGCGCACCTTGAGGCCGAGCGCGGCGATCTTGGCGCCTTTGCGCGGCCCGCCGGCGATATAAATGCCGGGCGCGCCAGCGATGCGCTCACCGGCAAGATTATACGCCTCCAGCACATTGATGATCGCCTGCTCGATTTTTTCGACGAATTGGCGGGCGTACAGCTTGCCGCCCGGCTTGTTGCGGCGCAGATCGATCAACAGGTAAATCACCACCTGGCCGGGGCCGTGGTAGGTCACTTCGCCGCCACGGTCGGTCTGGACCACCGGCACCGCGTGCGCGCCGGCCAGCAGGTGGCCACGGTCGGCGCCCAGGCCCAGGGTGAACACGGGCGGATGCTCGACGATCCACAGTTCGTCGGTGGTGTCGGGCTCGCGCGCGTCGGTAAACGCGCGCATGGCGGCAAACACCGGCTCGTAGTCGGCACGGCCGAGGTCGCGGATGATCGCCTGCGCAGGGCGGATGGAGGGCATGGGTCGTCGATCGGGGATAAGAGGGGCACGTCATTATATGCCAGTGCATGCGCCGGGCGGGCGGCGCCCCGCCGGCGGCCGCCGGGGGACGATTAGTTCAGGCAGAGCGCGTCGCGTACCTTCTGTTCGTCCGGCGCGCGCTGGCCTGTACGGGCGGAAACGCGTTGCTGGATGGCCGACAAGGCGGGAAAACTGAAGCGTTCGCAGCGCATGAAGTCCCACACCTCGGCAGTGAACATGTTGACCGAGAAATGTCCCAAGGTGTACATCATCGCCGCCTTGGGCGGGCTGTGGTACAGCTGCAATAAATAGTAGCCATCAGCATCCGGCGCATTCTTGTAGGGATTGTCGAACCATAGATATGCGTCTTTCCTGTTCATCTGAAATTTTTCGTGTTTCAGCACCACGGACAGCACCTTCCTGGCCTGCTGCAAGGTCAAGCCGGATGGCCGGATGTGCTGCGCGTCGAGCGGTGCCGCAAGTGCCGGCATGCCGGCCAGCAGAGCGCCAGCGAGCAGCAGGGCACAAGACCTGCGCGGGGACCGCATTGGAATACCCATCTGACTCCCGTAATGTGGTTTTTTCAATAACGCCATTGTACGCCGCCAGCGGGGCGCGCTGGGCGGCCGCGCGCCGCATTAGCATAGTTGAAATGCTTCGTTGCCGCGCCAAACGCGCGCCGATAAGCTTGGTGCTCGCTCATCACTCGCTCACCGCCATGGCCGCCGTCCTCGATACCCGCTTCGACATCGTCCCCTTCGACGCCCCGCTGGGCGCGGCCATCAACGGGCTCGACCTGTCGATCCCGCTCAGCCGGGACGACTTCGCCCTGATCCACCGCGCCCACCTCGAGCACCATGTGCTGGTGTTTCGCGACCAGCACATCACGCCGGCGCAGCAGGTGGCCTTCAGCCGCCGCTTCGGCCCGCTGCAAATTCATGTGCTGCGCCAGTTCCAGCTGCCAACCCAGCCTGAAGTGCTGCGAATTTCCAACATCAAGCACAAGGGCCAGTCGCTCGGCCTGGGCGACGCCGGCCATTTCTGGCATTCGGACGTGTCGTACAAACCCATCCCCAGCCTGGGCTCGATGCTGCACGCGCAAGAGTTGCCGCAAGACGGGGGCGATACCCTGTTCGCCAACCAGCACCTGGCCTGGGACAAGCTGCCCGGCTACCTGCGGCGCGCCATCGACGGGCGCAGCGCCGAACACAGCTACCTGGCCAAGTATGCCGAACTGCAAAAACGCAGCCCGTGGCGTCCCAAGCTGACCCGCGCCCAGATCGAGGAAGTCAAGCCGGTGGTGCATCCGATCGTGCGCACCCACACGGAAACCGGGCGGCGCGCGCTGTTCGTCAGCGAGCATTTCACCACCCCCGTGATCGGCCTGCCGGACAGCGACAGCCGCGCCCTGCTCGATGAACTGTTCGCCTTCAGCACCCGCCCGGAATTCATTTACCGCCACCAGTGGCAGGCGCGCGACATGGTGTTCTGGGATAACCGCTCGGTCATGCACCAGGCCGCCGGTTGCCCGGAAGACCAGCGCCGCTTGCTGTACCGCACCACCATTGAAGGCAGTGTGCCGTTCTGAGCGGCGCCAACCAGGGAAACCCTCATGACACTGTTGAACAAGGCCGCCATCGCTCTCGCCTGCGCCGGGGCGCTGGTATCGAACCCGGCGCAGGCCGAGGGGCGCATCCGCATCGCCGAGCAGTTCGGCATCGTGTACCTGTTGCTGAACGTGGCGCAGGACCAGAAACTGATCGAAAAGCATGGCCGCAAGCAAGGCGTGGAGATCGATGTGGACTGGGTCAAGCTGTCGGGCGGGGCTGCCGTCAGCGATGCGCTTCTGTCGGGCTCGATCGACATCGCCAGCGCCGGCATCGGCCCCCTGCTGACCGTGTGGGACCGTACCTCCGGCAAGCAGAACATCAAGGGCGTGGCGTCGCTCGGCAACTTTCCGTATTACCTGATCAGCACCAATCCGAACGTCAAGACCATCGCCGACTTGAGCGACAAGGACCGCATCGCGCTGCCGGCGGTAACAGTGTCGGTGCAGGCGCGGATTTTGCAGATGGCGGCGGCGAAACAGTGGGGCACGGCCGAGTTCAAGAAGCTCGACCGCCTGACGCAAGCGCTGCCGCATCCAGACGCGGCCGCCGCAATCATTGCCGGCCAGACCGAGATCAACGCCCATTTCGCCACGCCGCCCTACCAGGAGCAGGAACTGGCGGCCAATCCCAAGGCGCACATCGTGCTCGATTCCTATGAAGTGCAGGGCGGCCCCGGTTCCTCGACGGTCTTGTACGCCACCGAAAAATATTGGAAGGATCATCCGAAGACCTACCGCGCTTTTGTCGATGCGCTGGCCGAGGCCGCGCAATTCATCGGCGCCAGCCCGGAAGCGGCGGCCGATGCCTATCTGCGCGTGAACAAGAGCAACATCAACCGCGCCCTGCTGCTGAAAGTCATCAAGAACCCGACAGTTCAGTTCCAGGTGGCGCCGCAAAACACCTTCGGCCTCGCGCAATTCCTGTTCCAGGCTGGCGCGCTGAAAAGGCAGCCGGCAAGCTGGCGCGATTACTTTTTCCAGAGCCCGGCCGTGGCCTCGGGGAGCTGAGATGGATGCGCCCCGCTGTTCCCTGGCGCCCGGCGCGGCGCTGCTGCGCGCCGAGGGCGTCACGCTCGAGTACCGCAGCGGCGCCGCCACCGTGCGCGCCACGGAGAATGTGAGTTTCGAAATGCACCGGGGCGACCGCCTGGTGCTGCTGGGGCCGTCCGGCTGCGGCAAGTCGACTTTGCTCAAGGCCATTGCCGGCTTCATCACGCCGCGCGCCGGCAGCCTGACCCTGGACGGCCGCCCGATCGTGTACCCCGGGCCGGACCGGATCGTGGTGTTCCAGGAATTCGACCAGTTGCCGCCGTGGAAGACGGTCAAGGGCAATGTCATGTTCCCCTTGCTGGCCGGCGGCATGGGCAAAGCCGGGGCGCAGGCGCTGGCGATGCAACCGGCCATCCTGCTGATGGACGAGCCGTTCGCCGCGCTCGACGCGCTCACGCGCCGCAGCATGCAGGAGGAACTGCACACCTTGTGGGAAGAAATCCGCTTCACGATGCTGTTCGTCACCCATTCGATCGAGGAAGCATTGGTGGTCGGCAACCGCATCGTGCTGCTGTCGCCCCATCCGGGCCGCGTGAGCGCCGAACTGAACAGTCACCAGTTCGATCTCGGCAGCGCCGGCGGCGAGGCCTTCCAGGCCGCCGCGCAGCGCATTCACCGCCTGCTGTTCGACGAAGATACCTTGGCGGCGCCCGCGCAGGCAGCGTTGTCCACACAGTTGTACACCGGCTTACCCACAGCCTTATCCATGCACTTGTCCACCCGCTTGCCCACAGCCTTGCCCACAGAGTTATCCACCCAGTTATCCACCGGGCTGCACGCATGAGCGCGCGGCCGCTGCCGCCGATCCGGCCGGAATACGTGGCGCCCCTGAGCGTGCCCGCCGCGCTGGTGCCGGCTGCTGCGCCGGCGCTGGCGCGGCGCGCGCTGGGACATGCCTGGCTGCGCAAGTCGCTCCTGCTGCTGGTCCTGGCGGCGCTATGGGAAGCGCTGGCGCGCTGGAAGGATAAGGACTTGCTGCTGCCGGGCGCGCTACCGACGGCGCGCGCGTTTGCGGCCGGCATGGTGTCGGGCGAGTTGCCCGGCTACGTGGCGGCCTCGCTGGCGGTGCTGGTGCAGGGTTATGCGCTGGGCGTGGCCGGGGCGCTGCTGTTGACCTCGCTGGCGATCGACACCCGCTTCGGGCGCGACCTGCTGGAAACCCTGACCGCGATGTTCAATCCGCTGCCGGCGATTGCCTTGTTGCCGCTGGCGCTGCTGTGGTTCGGGCTGGGCCGCGCCAGCCTGGTGTTCGTGCTGGTCCATTCCTGGAACGCCTGACGGTGCGGCGCTGGGGCATGCAGCGCCAAGCGTTGGGGACGCCGGTATAGTGCAGCGTCAGCGGCGGATCACTGCATGTCTTCAAAGTCCGACTTTGCGCCTTTTTTGACGTAGTAATAGGTCGTCTCGCCTTTGTTCACCATGCCCACGTCGCCGATGCCGACCAGGTATTCCCTGTCATTTTCCGTCGCCTTGAGATGGCATGAACCGAAATAGTACTCATGTAATTCGGACGCCAGTATCGGCCTGGCGTCTTTCCAGTAGGCCCGAAACTGGGCCGGGGTCATGGTAAACGCCGCACAGGACGACACCATGTCCTGGGGAATGTCTTGATCGATCACTTTGATGATGCTGTTCGCGTCGACCGCAACTGGCCAATGCCACCACAGGCGCAAGAGCCCGAAAGCAACAAGCAAAACGGCGATAATCACAGCAACGACTTTGAGTGATTTCTTAAGAACGCTCGATAAATTGGTATGCAATCCTGCGACCCTCTGTCGGTCATTTGCGTGGGGGCAATAAGTCAGTCCAGGCCGGACAAGTCATTCGTCGCGTCCTTTTTGACGTAGTAATAGGACGTATCGCCTTTGGTAACAATACCCACATCGCCAGCTGACACTATAAATTCCTTGCCATATTCTGTCGCTTTGAAGTGGCAGGAACCAAAAGCATAGCCATGAAGTTCGGAAGTGAGTATTGGCCTGACGTTTTTCCAAAACGCGCGGAATTGTTCCGGAGTCATAGTAAACGCAGCACAGAAAGCGACCTCCTCCTCAACGATTTGACTGGACGTCACTTTGACAATATTTTTCGCTTCGACCGACACTGGCCAATACCACCATACACGCAGCATCCCAAATGCGACGACCAACAAGGCGACAATCACCGCAGCGATTTTGAGGATTCTTTTAACAAAACCCGAGGAATTAGTAAGCAATCATGCCACCTTCGGTTGGAAACTTGCGCGGATCCATACTGCCGTGCGCGAAAATGCGCTTGCGGTCAAGTTTTAACGTCATGAGCAACTCGCTCACTAGCCAGCGCGAGGAAGCATTCTGCGCATCGGTCGAACTGACATATACGTTCTTCTCCGGGGCGCCAACGACTTCGATACCGATCGAGTCGTCATTCGTGGGGTAACGCAATGACGCCGCCTTCTGTCGCTCCCATGCGTCGACCTGCTTGATGCGTTCCTCTTTATCATTGGTGATTAGCGCTGATCTTCAGCTAACCGACACCACGCTTCGGTTCGGTTGCCCGTGGCGACAGCAGCGTACAAGAGGCGCGTCAAGATGGTCGACAAATCGAAGCGCCGGTTAAATCGATACT
>NZ_WHJF01000349.1:0-676 GCF_011682185.1 Massilia genomosp. 1 | reverse complement strand
CACACTGGAATTGTGGCTGTCCTTGCGGATCGATTTACCGGCCAAGGCCTCTTTGACCTGTGCGTGCAGTTTCTCGATCAGCTTGTCTTTTTCGGGATGCGAGAGAGTCGAGAGGTCGGGAAGAGGGCAAGTTTTACCATGACCGGCATCATGCCCGGATATCGGAATGTTTACAATTGCGCGTTTACAACGGTCAGGGCTAAACAGTTACGCGAAAATTAGGCTTAGGACGACCATCAACTCGTTTAGCTCGAATGTATCCATGAGACAGCTCCTATGAAAAAAAGCGGGGAAGGGGTACTTCCCACTTCCCCGTCAAAATCAATTTGCAATCATTACTTTGCGCTGAGCAAACGCCAGCCGGCATATCCTGCGCATCCAGCCAGGGCCATCACCCCGAGGGGGCTTACCGCGATAGCTGCGCCAACGGCCATGGTCCCCCATCCGGCGCCAAACGCTCCGGCTCCGATCGCGCCCGCAATGGCAACGGCTTTCGCGCTTTCTCCGATGGTTCCGCCGGAAACAGATTCGATCTCATCCAAAGACAATTGTAACTGTTTAGCCTGAGCGAGCACGTGCCAGAGTTGTTCGTTTCTTGAAATCGGTCCATGATGCTGATCATGACAAAACTGCGCCCCCTTCCAGATCTTTCCAAGCTTTCCGCCGCGGAAAAGGA
>NZ_WHJF01000348.1:0-677 GCF_011682185.1 Massilia genomosp. 1 | reverse complement strand
GTGCGCGCAGAGCACGCTAAGCTCGATGCCGCAGAATCGGCGCATTGGCGCCCTGATCGCCCACGGTTTTTGGCAGGCGAAGCGAACAAGACGCCGCCGGCCAAGCCCGGGGACGACAGCGAGTAAATTTGATGTTTGCGATGTGGCGACGCAGGTCGTCGCCGACATGAGGTGGGGCGCTTACTGTTCGCCGTTCAGGGTGAGCAAGCGGCCGGGACGATGGGGTTGCCAGCAAATGCGCGGCGCATCGCGTCGAGCATCCCGTGACCTTGCTTGTGTAGTGTGGCAAGGCAGGTGCGGATAACGCAGAAGTGCCGGGCGCCTTCGAGTGTGCGGAAGCAGCCGGAGATTTTTTGCTTCACTTTTGGCATCCGCACGCTCTGTTCCCCGGTGTTGTTTGTGAAGGGCACGGCGGGGTCATGAACAAAGCGCAAGACGGCATCGGCATGCTCGCGCATGCGGCGCAACAGGTTGAAGGCGACCGACTGCTTGACGCGCCCGCGCTTGCCCGATGGCTTGAGCGCTTCGGGATTGCGCTGTTCGCCGTCGCGCAATATCTGATCGTAAAGCGTGCCGAAGGCGGCGACGTCGGCGCCGCTCAGTACCATGCCTTTTTGTCGGACCGCCTCGCACAGCGCGTTGGTTTGGCAGAGGAACTTGCCCATTCGCTCGGGCCA
>NZ_WHJF01000347.1:0-679 GCF_011682185.1 Massilia genomosp. 1 | reverse complement strand
GCTTGCGCCAGACTCCCGGAGTTTGAGCCAGATTGAAGTAAGCTTTCCATCCCAGCACGTATCGCCGCAACTGTTCGATCACCTGGTTTATGCTACGGCCACAGGTACGACTTGTTATCTGCCGTATCCTTTGCTTGAACGTTTCCCGCGCCTTGTTCGAGATGGCCCGTTTGACCTCGCCTCTCGGAGCCGCCCATAAGGCGAAACCCAGAAACTTTCGACCAAACGCGCTGCCCACCGCACTTTTCGATTCATTGATCGTCAAATGCAGTTTGCCGTACAGACGCTTTAGCAGTGCCATCACCCGTTCACCAGCCTGCTGACTGCGCACGTACACATTGCAGTCGTCGGCGTAGCGAGCGAAACGATGCCCCCTGCGTTCAAGCTCTCGATCCACTTCGTCCAGCAACACATTGGCCAGCAGAGGCGACAGCGGCCCGCCTTGTGGCGTACCGGCCTCCCGTTCGGCCACCACACCGTTACTCATGATGCCTGCATTCAGATACGATCGGATCAGCCCAATGATGCTGGCGTCTGCGATGCGTTTCTGGAACCGGTCGATGAGCACATCATGATTGACCCGATCAAAGAATTTCTCAAGATCGACGTCCACCACGATTCGGAAGCCGTCCTGCACATGTTGCTGTGCTGCGAGCACCGCGTCACGCGCCCGACGGCC
>NZ_WHJF01000346.1:0-686 GCF_011682185.1 Massilia genomosp. 1 | reverse complement strand
AGCAAGATCGTTACGGTCAGGGCGTCGCCGCCGGCCACCGCCGCCAGCAGCGGGCTGATGCCGGCGTGGCAGATGTTGGGGTCGTCGCCCGCATTGAGCAGTTTTTTCAGCAGGGCGTGGCGGTCCTTGCCCAAGGCCATGAAAATGCGCGGGGCGGCGCCGGGCCGGAAGTTGCGCGCGGCGTCCTGGAAAGCGTCGCCGCTGGTCGGCGCGTCCGTGCAGCGCACGGCGGCGCCCGCTGGCTGGCGTAGCGGAGCCTTGGCCTGGGCCGGGGCAATAGTCGGGAGCAGGATGAGCAAGGCTGCTGCGGCCATCGGGCGCATCACCGCGCGCCTCCTTTGATGTAGTCGGCCTGCGCCTGGTTCAAGAGGCGCTTGACCGAGTCGTACTTGGCCTGGCTGAGCAGATGCCGCGCCGTCTCCAGCTGGTCCAGCGACAGCACGCCGTTCGCGTACATCTTGTCCATTTCGGTGCGCAGCTTGATGATGGCGAACGAGGACATGACTTCCGGATTGAGCGCGGCGACCAGCACGTCGAGCACCGGGCCGACCGAGCGCACCACGGCGCTGCCTTTGGCGGCGCGCAATGCGGCCTGGCTGCCGGCCATGTCCTTGGCGGTCTTGGCCGAGGCCGCGTCGACCAGGGCGCCTTCGGCCTGCATGTACTGGCCGAGCCGGGAGTTGGAG
>NZ_WHJF01000345.1:0-692 GCF_011682185.1 Massilia genomosp. 1 | reverse complement strand
AATGAGATTAGCCATGATTCCGCCGCCGTAACCGATCAGATTTCCTCCGATATCACGAAAAAGCGATGAAAAATCGTGCTCTCCTGATGTCGGCCAGTTCGGAAAAATCGTTTTGCAATTGGCTCAATATATTCAAAAATAGTGCTCGTCATCGGCACCGCTTTGTCGCTAATTCGCTTTCTTTCCTGAATAACAACTTTGAGATGCGCCCCTTTTTTGCTCTCCATGTCGGGATCCTTATAGATAACCTGTTGCTTGCACAATATTTTGAACTGTATCGCTCCAATGATTTCATCTGCGACTGGCAGCGGGTAGACAAGGACGATAATAATCGTCGAAATTATCATCCGGTACCGCGTATCGCCACCCCGTGTGATACCTTTTGCCGCCCAGCAGAGAACACCGAACCATATCAGCATCAACGCCAAAATATACAAACCCATAACTGCATCATCCCTTCAAATAACCTGCGATTACGACAGATTTTCAGCCAATACTCGTCTCAAACGCAGTCGCCACAAGGACCCCCACTGTCGACGATGGTGTCGTTTCCAAACGCGGCGCCAAAGCTGTAGGTATCGACGCCCTTGCCGCCACGCAGCCAGTCGCTGCCGGTACCGCCGTCAAGCTTGTCGTCGCCGCCCCCGCCCTCGATGTAATCGTTGCCGCCGCCGCCGCGCGTATCGTCGCCG
>NZ_WHJF01000344.1:0-698 GCF_011682185.1 Massilia genomosp. 1 | reverse complement strand
GGCCGGGCGAAGAAGCCAAGCAAACGCGTCGTGACGAGCCATTGCGCGACCGAAGCGAACCGCCTGTGGGCTTGGGATATCACATGGTTGCCGACAAACGTGCGGGGTTTGTACTTCTACTGGTACATGGTGCTCGACGTCTACAGCCGGAAAATCGTCGGACATGAGGTACACGTCGCCGAGTCGGCCGAGCTGGCGGCGCTGTTGTTGCGCAAGGCTAGTCTGGCCGAGGGATTGGCTGGACGCGAGGTGGTCCTGCATTCGGATAACGGCAGTTCGATGAAGGGCGCGACGATGCTGGCGACGCTGGAGAAATTGGGCATCATGCCATCGTTTAGCAGACCCCGTGTGAGCAACGACAATGCTTACGCGGAGGCATTGTTCAGGACCTGCAAGTACCGGCCGAACTATCCGAGTAAGCCGTTCGACAGCGTCGAGGACGCGCGCAATTGGACGCGACAATTTGTGCATTGGTATAACCACCAGCACAAGCATAGCGGCTTGAAATTCGTGACGCCAGCGCAGCGCCATGATGGTACGGCAACGGAGGTGCTGCGACGCCGTGAGCAGGTCTACGAGGCCGCTAAACAGCATCGACCGGAACGATGGTCTGGCACGACAAGGAACTGGAATTTGAAGGATGAGGTCTGGCTAAATCCTGAACGGGAACAACCAGAAATACTAAAGCAAGCCGCATG
>NZ_WHJF01000343.1:0-698 GCF_011682185.1 Massilia genomosp. 1 | reverse complement strand
AAATGAGATTAGCCATGATTCCGCCGCCGTAAACGATCAGATTTCCTCCGATATCACGAAAAAGCGATGAAAA
Organism: Massilia genomosp. 1; assembly: GCF_011682185.1. NCBI lineage: Bacteria > Pseudomonadati > Pseudomonadota > Betaproteobacteria > Burkholderiales > Oxalobacteraceae > Massilia > Massilia genomosp. 1. Next base: position 625 of record NZ_WHJF01000343.1, on the reverse strand, counting down.
ATCGTGCTCTCCTGATGTCGGCCAGTTCGGAAAAATCGTTTTGCAATTGGCTCAGCTGATCATAATTTGTGGTAATGATAATCTTAGCATTAATAGCCTGTATTGCCGCGTGAAACGGCGAGGGCGAAAATCTAGGGGCTGCAAATATTTGCTGGAAAAAAATGCGACGATCAGCTTGTGGCACCCCATCAAAAACAACTTCCGCTGCATCAAGAAAGAGTTCTTTCCCTATAAGTTCACCGACATATTTCAAATCATTTGGATTCGCAAATTTAGCACCTGCATCTTCAAGTAACTTTTTCCAAGATGGTGGTCGGGCACCAGCTGCGTTGGTAGAACTAGAGGAAATACCGGAGCCTAAAAACAGAATCGCGCGTTTGGACGCGATTTCCTCAACAAGAGAGTCTGGCCAATTGATCACTATTACCCCCCCGTATTTGAGATCAAATTTTCCGAAACTTTATCAAAAATTTCGGAGTAGATTTTAGCTTGCGAATAATGAGCCTCTTGCAAAACTAGCGGAACGGATGAAAATTGCTTGGCAGCGCAAGCGAAAAGGTGGGAGTGGGCGCCCATTTCTGGCATGATTTAGTTTCTGAAGCTTAATCAAAACGCCCACACCATG
>NZ_WHJF01000342.1:0-700 GCF_011682185.1 Massilia genomosp. 1 | reverse complement strand
CTTCATCCATCTGGCGCAGGTCGAAATCAGTGAGAGGCGTGGGCTTTTTTAACAAGATTGCACATCATACATTGAACTGAGTTTCCAGGCAGAAAAATTGTCTGCGGGGAGGTGATTGGTTACATTACACCTGCGACGGGAAACATGTGGCACGGGATAGCCGACTATAAACCGGCAAAATCTAACAGTGAATTAACGCTGAGCCGGATCTACAATAGTTCTCTTAGCCTGACTGACCCGTTTGGATCCAAAGGGTTTGGTAGAAGGTGGTCCCATGCATATAGTAAGTCGATCAAGTCGGAAATGCCGCGTAGCGAAACGATCAGGAATAAGTGCTGGCGATTTGAAACTGGCGAATGGGATTGTACTTGGCATACAGATGCCAAACTGATTCCACAGCAGATTTCAGTAAAGCACCCCGATGGCAAGCGCTTCGCCTATGTACGTGATTCTTCCGGCGTATACTTCAGCACGTCGAATGTGACCGACAAGATTTCACCGGTCATGTCGCCAGACAATCTGACGATTTTAGAATGGATTCTGTACAGTGCCAAGGATGACCGAACTGAACATTTCAGCAGGGACGGGGTAACCGTTCACGTCCCGGACGGAATCGGCGGCAGCGAGGGTGTGGCGACGCCCTTTCTGGCGGCGGCGATCACAGTGGCGATGTAGACCCAGGAGGAAACGGCCCGCTTGC
>NZ_WHJF01000341.1:0-705 GCF_011682185.1 Massilia genomosp. 1 | reverse complement strand
GAAACTGAACCCGATTCATTGTCGCCATAATCTTCTCCCGCCTGCGCCACCGCGCACGCATATGCAAGGTTGGACACGTAACGGCGACCAAAGTTCAGTTATGCTGAAGATCAGCGCTAATCACCTTTCGAAATATCGCGTAGGGACCAAACTCGATTGCGTTTAAGTCCGGTAGATTGGCTAACGCCGGGACGCCCTGACAAGCCGCCCGCAACAACAGGTCTCGGACAGTCGCACATCACGCAGTTGGCCCGGTTCAGAGCCAACAACGTCCTGCGGAAAGCGCGATGAGTAAAGAACACATGAAAATCGACTTGACCTACGCCCGCTCGCCGCTCTACGTGCGGCAGACCGTTGCACTTGCGTTTGGCATCCCCCTCGGCCAGGAATTCACCTGGCACATCCTGCGCGACCGCATTTGCGGACTGCCCGCATCGGCATTGCCGAAGAGCATTACATTCACAGGCTGGAATCAAATGAGTATGATCATCCGGGAGGAGTCGGAAAACCTGAGCGCGTTCTTACGTGAGCTTCGGCGATATCATCCTCATATCGACGTCTGGATTACCATTCTTGATGGTGATTAGCGCTGATCTTCAGCATAACTGAACTTCGGTCGCCGTTACGTGTCCAACCTTGCATATGCGTGCGCGGTGGCGCAGGCGGGAGAAGATTATGGCAACGATGAATCGGGTTCAGTTTCAG
>NZ_WHJF01000340.1:0-714 GCF_011682185.1 Massilia genomosp. 1 | reverse complement strand
CTCTGGGGTAGAATTCATGTCGGGCAAGGTGTGTTCGTGCTGATAGGGTAGGTTTTTAGATAACTCCCATTCTATCAATCACTTACGGCATTCTTGCCCTTTTTTGTGCAAAATTCAGGCTAGCGGCTGCGCGCGGCCATCTTGCCCAGCACGTAAATAGCATACAGCGCTGCGATGCCGACAAGCGCATACACCAGGCGCGACCAGATGGTGCGCTCGCCCAACAGGGCGGCCACCAGGTCGAAGCCGAAGGCCCCGACCAGGCCCCAGTTGATACCGCCGACAATCATCAGCACCATCGCGGCCATGTCGAGGGCTGAAAAGTGGGTTGCGTCCAGGATGATGCTGCCGTTGCGCCGTTCGGGGATGTGGCGGCGTTCGTTTGCGGGTGCGTTCATTGTTGCCATTATTGCCTCCTTGTAGGTTCCACCAGAGCGGTGGCGTCCCTGTAGGACAGCAAACCGGGGCAGAAAGTTTGCGCGATCGTACAGGCCGACGCGCGCGCCGCGCTTCGGGTATGGTGATGGACGAGTCCACCCATCCAAGGAGTTCGCCCATGAGCGAAAAGAGCTTGACATCCTTCCCTTCCTAAAGGAAGGGGATTCCTACGGCGCCGCGTGATGATCTACGGGTCGCTTCGGTGGGTTCCTGCTTCATCGAGCGGCCTGACTGCGCCGACTCTCCACAGGCTAAGACGCGATGTCCTCGCGCTAA
>NZ_WHJF01000033.1:0-60964 GCF_011682185.1 Massilia genomosp. 1 | reverse complement strand
GTTTGCATCTCAACAAGGTACTTCCATGCCAGCTCACACCGCCTACCACCAGAAAGTGCGGGTAGATGCATTTGTACCAATCGCGACGATTTTCATACGGTTCGATCGCCTTCAGCTGCGTTCCCATGTGCTTCTTTGCAGTCTTTTGGCAAGCCGTTACCGGATCGGGGGCATACTCGTCCGGCCCCAAAATCCCGGTGTAGTAATCCCAGCCTAGCGTTCCTTCTGGCAAGCCGTTTTCAGCCTGGGCGTGGCCATGCATCAGGACAAAAAACACGAGCGCAAAACGCAGGAATCGATTGATGCAAGGCAAACTACCGGTGGCGTGAAGGTGCATGACTTTTCCTGTCTTCTGCAAGAACATGCTGGCATAAAATTGCCAGTGGGAAAACCAAGCGTAGCGATTTCAGAGGTGAGAATATTGCCCTTGCGCAAGCATACAGTTGCGGCCAAAAACTTACTGACAGACAAAAACCGTGGGAGAGATCCCTTGTGCCGGACCGGAATCGGTCGTCCGGAGGCTGTGATGGCGATACCAGCAAGGCTGGCCGCGCTTTCTTTCTTACTCAGTCATCCACATCGCGTGGAATGCAGGCAAAAAGCCGAGGTGGCCGGCCCTTCGCCATTGGCATTGGTCAAGGACGCGCCTTAGCGGGGCTTGGGGTAGTTCTTGCTATTGTCGCTGGCAACCTTCGACCCTAACCTGAGCGCTTCCTGGATCATTGCCCAGCCCTGCGCCGGGTTTTTATCGGTACCCGAACCTTCATACATGGCGGCGCCAATATAGAACATCGCGTCGGGATGGTTTTGCTGTGCCGCTTTATCAAACCATCTCAGCGCTTCCAAAAAGTCGCGCTTCACCCCTTCGCCATTCAGATTGAGCAAACCCATTTCATACTGGGCCACCGGCAGGCCGGCGGCGGCCGCCTTCGAAATCCATTCCGCCGCCTTGTTCAAGTCCTTCTTGGTGCCGCTGCCTTTTATGTAGAACAAGCCCAGGTCCAGTTCCGCCCAGTGATAGCCCTTCTCGGCAGAGGACTGCATCAGCTTGAAAGCCAGTCCCGGACTTTTGAGGCCGCTCCAGCCGTTGGTGTAGTACAGCGACAGCCCATACAAGCCTTCCGGGTGGTTTTGCGCGGCAGCGCGTTCCATCCAGCGAAATCCCTCGATCGGATCGTCAAATTGCTGATGCAGGTATTTCGCATATGCGACCTGCGCCGCGGCGTCGCCATCCTCGGCCGCCCGTTTCAACGGGGCCAGTTCAGCCGTGCGCGCAGGGATCTTGCGTTCCTCGGCTATCGTCTTCCGGTTTGGTGCGTCCGCCCTCTGCACCTCGGCCGACGCCGAACCGCAGGCCAGCAACACTGCCGCGCACAGCAGCAGGCGCGCTTTCAACGCGCCGCGCGCAGGGCGCCCGAACGGTTCGTTGCTAATCCGCTGTCGGGTTTTTTCATTTTTTTGCATGGTGACGCTCCTTCAAAACCATCATCGGGATATGTTCGGACAGCTATCTTGCAGGCCGTTGGCCCATTATAGGAAGGAGCATGCAAGGAGTGTAAATATTTACGCCTTCGGGTGGCGTGCGGCGCAACCCTTCATCCGGCCGATCAGGCAAAAAGCCGGGGAATCGGCCTTTTGCCCCCTGGCCCCGGTCAATCCGCGCGCGCGGGCTCCGGATAGTTCTGGAGGTTGTTTCGCGCGACCGTCGAGCCCATGCGCAAGGCCTCTTGAATAATCTCCCAGCCATGCGCCGGGTTTTTATCCGTCCCCAAACCTTCGTACACGGCGGCGCCGATATAGAACAGTCCATCGGGATGATGCTGATCCGCCGCTTTCTTGAACCACCCCAGCGCTGTCAGGAAATCGCGTTCCACCCCTTCGCCATTCAAATGCAGCAAACCCATTTCATACTCGGCTACCGGCAGGCCCGCCGCCGCCGCTTTCGCAATCCATTGCGCCGCCTTCGGCAAGTCAGGCGCGGTGCCGGTGCCCTTGATGTACATTAAGCCCAGGTCCAGTTGCGCCGCCGGGAAGCCGGTCCCGGCCGACGCCTCCATCAGCTTGAACCCGACGCCGGGGCTTTGCACTCCATTCCAGCCGTTAAGATAGAACAAGGAGAGGATATACAAGCCTTCCGGATGCTGTTGCGCGGCAGCGCGTTCCAGCCAGCGGAATGCCTCGGCCGGATCGTCGAATTGCTGATGCAGGTATTTCGCGTAGTCGACCTGCGCCTCGGCATCGCCATCTTCGGCCGCGCGTTTCAACGGGGCCAGCTCGGGACTGCGCGCCGGGATCTTGCGTTCTTCTGACATGAACATCTGGTTTTTCCTTTCGTTTTACGAATCTCGATCATAAGCGAACCTTGCCATCTTACAGAAAGCCGAATGGCTTGACTGCCAGTGCCATGCCGGCGCGACGGTTTGCGGAATCAGGAATCAGGAATCAGGAATCAAGGATCGATCCGACCCGCCGCCCTTGTTGCGCCAGGCGTCCCGCTAAAGTCCGGCCCGGCGAACATCCACGGGACCATCCATCCGGCGCACGCCAGCAGCACCTGGGTAATATCGCCGAAACGCCCCGGCAAGCCTTGTTGCGACCATTCCAGCCAGAACACCGCCGCCGCAATGGCCACCGTGCCGATCACCAGCACCGGCTGGCGGCGCCCGATCGGCGTGCTCAATCGCGCAAAATACGCGATCGCGAAAAACGGCCAGAAAATCTCCAGGATATTCTGCAAGCCCGACAAGGAGCGCATTTGCCCCACCAGCGGAATCCAGTTAAAGCCGTATACCATGCCGTCCGGCCCCGGCGCCAGTTCGCTGATGACGAAAGCGGCGCCGATCAGCGCAATGCCGATCCACGCGGCCTGGCGCAGGCGGCCGGCGACCAGCAAGAACATCCACGCCGCAAACGCCCCGGCCACCGCTTCGAGCGACAGTTGGCGTCCCTCGACGATGATCTTGAGCACGAGCACGCAGGCAACCAGCGAACCGAACAACAGCAAGGCCGGCTTGTCTTCGCGCGTCACGGTGCGCGCCAGCAAGCCGAGCCCGGCGAGGTAGCAGGCGTAGGTCAGCAGTTGGGCGACCTGCATGGTTTCCGGTGCGCGCAGCGAGCGGTAGAGCAGCGCCAGCCCGTGCCGCACCTGCCCCATGTCGAAGGTCGGCACCAGCGGGCTCGTTTGCGACAAGGCCCACAGCGCCAGCGCCGCCAGCCCCAGGTTGGGCAGGGTGCCGCTGCGCAACCAGTGTACGCGCACGGCCGCCAGGCGCGGCCCGGCCAGGGTGTGGCCGTGCAGCAGGGAGGCGAGCAGGCCGCCGGCCACGCTGCCGGCAATATTCAATGCCAGGTCGATGCGCGAGGCGTCGCGGCTGGGCAGGAATTGCTGGATCGCTTCCATCGACAGGCTCAGCAAGCCGCCGGCCACGGCAGCCGTCACCAGCGCCACATGAAAGCGGGTGCCGCGCATCAGCCAGGCGACCATGAACAGGCCGAACGGCATGTAGGCGAGCACGTTCTGGACCAGGTCGGCCTTTTCCACGCGCGCGGGGCTGGCGAACAGGAAGCCGAACAGGGGAGCGACCGGCTCGCTCCAGCCGCTGAACGGATACAGGCTGCCGTAGACGATCAGGACCAGGAAGACAAGGACCAGGCGGCGCATCGGGTGTCCTCAGTGCGTGCCGGGAAGGCGGCGCCAGCCCGGTGGCGGCGTACTCGTCATTGCGCCGGCTCGTCCCATTTGCCGGCCTCGACCAGCTTGTTCTTGAGGCCGGGCAAAGGAAAGCCCAGCGCGTACGCCTTTTTCGCGTGCAATCGGGACTTGGCGTACTCTTTTTTCTTCAAGTAAGCGAGCCCGGCGTTGTAATTGATGGTCGGGTCTTCCGGCGCCATCTCGACGGCGGTGGCGAACATGCCGACCGCGTCGTCGGTCTTGCCGAGCGCGAGCAGGTAGGTGCCGTAGGTGGCGCGCACGGCGGCGTCATCGGGCGCGAAGCGGATGGCACGGTTGAAATAGCATTCCACCGGCCACTTGGTCGCCGGCACTTTGACTTGCTTGTCGCGCAAGGCGACCATGGCCAAGGTGGCCAGCGCGCGCGGGTGGTTGGGAATGGCGCGCAGGGTGTAGTCGAGGTCGCCGCCGAGATAGCTGGTGTTGCCCTTGATGCCGGCTTCCACCTCGGGCGTGAAGTGGGCGTTCTCGACGATTTCCAGGTTGACCTCGCCGCGCTTGCGGTAATCGAGCGGGCCGAAGTGATTCTTCAGTTCGCCGCAATAATTGAGCGCGTGGGCGCCGGTCGAGGTCAGCAGCACAGTGCCGGCTAACAGGTAAGGCAATAGTTTCATCGATATCCTTTGAGGGGCGTAAACGCGGCGGTGCGCGGGCTTACCACGAGCGCAGCCAGTCGCCGGTCCAGTGCAGCACCTGGTCTTTCCACACGCGACGCGAAAATGTGTGGTCCGCTTCAACCAATGTCTGGCGCGACACTTGCGGCGCGGCCAGCACGGCTTGCCACTGCTCCGATCCGGCGGCGGTGTCGAGAAATTCCTGGGCCGTCAGGTCGGCGCCGCTGATGATCAACAGCACCTTGCCGCGAAAGCGCGCCAGGCCGGCCCGCATGCGCTCGGGCAGCGCGGCCGGCGCGGCGCCGGCCTGGTCCTTCCCCTTGCCCTTGCCGGCAGCGGCGCCGGCAATGCGCAGGAAGGAGGCGGCGGCCGCACCCACATTCAATTGACCGCGCAGGATCTTTTTCCACAGTTCCGGGTCAAACAAGCGTGCCCGGTAATAGTGCTTGATGGTGGCCTTGGCGTGGCCGCCGCTGGTGCGCACCCACGGGTTGAGCAGCACCAGTCCGCTCACGCGGGCATCGTCGGCGGCATAGAAAATCGCGGCCGAGGCGCCGTCGCACAAGCCCCAGATGACCACCTCTTGCACCCCGGGCAAGGCCGTGAACAAGCTGTCGACGGCGGCGCGCAAGTCCTCGCCGACCGCCTCGAAGTCGCGCATGGCGCCGTGGCTGTCGCCCATGCCGCGGTAGTCGAAGCGCAGCGCGGCGATGCCTTGCGCCGCCAGTCCGCGCGCCAGCGTGGTGAACTGGCGGTGGCTGCCGACCCGGTACTGGGGGCCGCCGACCACGATCAGCACGGCCCGTTTGGCCGGCTGCGCGGGCACGCTCAGAATGCCGAACAAGGCCTCGCCGCCGCAACTAAAGCCAAGCACGTCCTCACGGCAGGCGGGTGGACCCGGAATCACCGGCGCGGGCGGCGCAGGGGGCGTGCCGTGCGTTGCGGCGTACACGGGCTGCCCTGCTGGCGGCGCGGCGTCGAACAGGGCCGAGGTGGCGGCCAGCAGCTCGGGCGACTCGGCGATTTCCTGGGTCGACCAGAAGGGCGTGCAAGTTACTTGTTGCAGGTGCAGGTCGACGCCGGCTTCGCGCCAGGCGTCGGCCAGGCGGGTGACGGCGGGCGTGAGCGGGCGCTCGGCCGAGGCCGAGGTTTCCAGCCAATGCACCGGGCAGCCGAGCGGCGCCAGCTTGCCCGCGTCACGGCTGTCGATGGCGGCGGCCAGGGCCGGGGCGATTTCGTAGCCGGCCACTTCCAGCATCTCGCCGCCGAGCAGGGTGGCGCGCAAGGCGGCCGTGCCGCCGCTTTTGGCGGCCGGCTTGCTGGCGTCTCCCTCGGCCAGCATGGCGTTGGCGGTGAGCAAGCGCAGGAATTGGGTCAGGAAGGTGGCGCCGTTTTGTACCGGTTGCCACAGCACCAGGCGGGCGATGGGATGCCGCGCCTCGTGCGCGTAGTCCAGCGCCAGCAAGGCGCCCAGGCGCAGGCCCCACAGGGTCAGCGGCGCGTCCAGGCGCGCCGACAGCCAGGCGCAGCCGGCGGCCAGGTCGCCTTTCCAGGTGTCCCAGCGGGCCTCGGCAAATTCGCCGCCGCTGTCGCCGCAGCCGGCCAGGTCGAGCTGGAGCACGCCGTAGCCCTGCGCCGCCAGCGCGCGCGCCTGCACGGCGGCCATGCGGCGCGCCTTGTTCATTTCGTCGCCGAAAGGATGGACGTACAGGACCGCGCCACGGCAGCGCGCGCCGGCGGGCGGGTGAAACAGGCAGAAACGTTGTCCCAAGCCCGTCTGGAGAAAGAAGGGCTCGGCCCCCGGCGGCTTGGGATGGGCAGTCATCAGGCCAGTTTTTGCTTGACGAAAGCGTTCAGGCTGCCCAGCGTTTCGAAGGTGCTGGCGCTGATTTCGTCGTCGTCGATGGTGATGCCGAAGTGTTCTTCGAGCGCGGCCATCAGGTTCACCACCGCCATCGAGTCGAGTTCGGGGATGCTGCCCAGCAGGGCCGATTGTTCGTTCAGTTCCTTGCCGGCGTCGCCCAGGCTGAGTACGTCGGTGAGGATGGTCTTGATGTCTTCGAGATACATGGAAATCCTAGATAGATGAATGGAGATGCACCGTCGTTCCCGCGCAGGCGGGAATCCAAGTTGGTGCCGCAGACACAGGCTGATCTACGACATTGGATTCCCGCCTGCGCGGGAACGACGGGGTAGCGTGCGCGATAACGGGTTTTACAAGGCCTTTTTGGCACTGTATTCATTGGGTGACATGGTACACGGCGTCCCGACCAACAGTCCAGGCCGCCACTCCACGTGCGCGCCTTATACCGTGTCGCCATTGCGCCGCAAATTCTGCATCATGCGCAGCATGTAACGGAACTGGCCGCGGTCCCACGGCGTGAATCGCGGCAATTGAAACAGGTCGCCTCCCGGCCGCGCCGCCCCCCACGAGGTCGATACCGCCGCCTCGAACCCCAGTTCCCTGACGATCGCCACATGCTCGGCCAGGTAATCCTGTCCCGGCTTGCCGTTCGGGTAAGCGAACAAGGTCACCGGCGCGCCGATGATCGCTTCCAGCGCGGCCTTGCCGTCGGCAATTTCCTGGCGCGCAGCGGCCGCCTCCATGCGCGCCACGATCGGATGATTCACCGTATGCGCGCCGATGCCCATCCCGGCCCGGTGCAGCTGGCGCACCTGGCCGGAGGTCATCATCAGGTCGGTCGGCAACTGAACCGGCACCAGCGTACACAGCGCCGCCACCTGGCGCAGGCGCTCGTCCAGCGGCAAATACTTGAGCGCACCGAGCAATGTCGCAATCGCCGCCTGCCGTTTGGCCACCGTATCAAGCTCGAACGCGCCCTGCCCGGCCGGACGCAGGTCGATCCGGTCCGGCGCCCGGCGGATCAGCTCGATCACCGTGTCGTTCCACATGCGCCCGCCGTCCAGAAATCCGCTGGCGATGAAAAACGTCGCATGCACCCCGTGCCGCTGCAAGATCGGCAGCGCGATGGTGGCGTTATCGGCATACCCGTCGTCAAACGTGATGCAGGCCGCGCGCGGCGGCAGCTTGCCCGCCTGTAAGGCGCGCACGGCGTCGGCCAGCGGCATGATGTTGAAGCACTGTTTCAGCTGGGTCAGCTGGGCGTCGAAACGGTGCGCATCGACCTCGTCCGGAAAAATCGCATCCTGGCGCGGCAGCACGCGGTGGAAAATCAGGATCGACAAGCGCTGGCGCGCACTGCCCAAAAATCCCAGATGACGCATGGCGCGACTGGCCATGCCGGCCCAGGCCGGTCCTGCCGGCGCGGGGTCGATGCGATCGGTGCGCTGAAGCGACATGGCATGCTCTTTCGTGGTGAAACGGGTCATGGGGCGAGCGCAGCGCGCGTCTGCGCATGCGCATCGGCGTCCAGCTGGGCGGCGCGGGCGGCGTCGCGCGCGGCCGCCTTGGCGGCAGCGGCCTCGGCCTCGGCCTCCAGGGTTTTCTCGACAATGTAGCCGGTGCTGACCACCGCCGCCATCAGGTAATAGGGCACGTCGTAATACAGCAGGCTGAGGAAAGCGCCGCCCACGCCGAAGCCGAGCAGGCTGACCTGGATCATGCGGGCAAGGTCCCCCGCCCATTTCAGGTCCTCCCTTTTCGCCGTCGTGCGCACGATCCAGGCCGCCTTGCGCCAGGTGAGGAAAGCCAACAACAAATAGATGCCGAGTCCGATAAAGCCATGCTCGCCCAGCGCCTGGAAATAGATACTGTGGGCCGCGTGGACATCATCGGGCACCGGCGCGTACAACTCGAACGCGGTGCGGTTATAGATCTCGAAGCCGCCGCCGAGCGGGCGGTCCAGCGCCATGTGATAGGCCATGTACCAGGCATTGATGCGCCCCATGGCCGAGCTGTCTTCCTTGTAGGTATTGATGGTCTCCATGCGCGACGACCATTTGTCGGGCATGAAGGTGATCGCAATGGGCACCATCAGCACCATCAAGCCGCCCAGCAGCACCTTCTTGGGGCTTTTCAGCCACAGGAAGAACAGCATCGCCCCGATCCCCACCAGCGCCCCGCGCGAATAGGACCCGAGCGCGGCGAAGGCGCACAAGATGATCGACGCGGCCATGCCCCTGCGCGCCCACTTGTTTTTCAGGATGGTGTACAGGAAGCACATCACGGGAATGATGGTGATGAAGGCCAGCGCGACTTCATTATTGCCCTCGATATAGCTGCCCTGCGGCCCCCACACAATGCTGCTGCCGCCGGTGGCCACGGTAAAGATGCCGCCCTTGACCCCGTAATAGGCAAGCGAGCCGACCAGGGTCCAGATCAGCAGCTCCACCTGGCGGCGCGTCTTGATCAGCATGACGGTGGCAAACGTCATCAGGAAGATCTTCGAGACGCGGTTGAGCATCACCACCGATTCGTCCGGCCACATCGAGAAGATGGTGGTGATCCCCATCCACAGGCCGAACACCATGAGCGTGAGCACAATGGGCGTCATGGGCAGCTTTTTGGGGTCGCGCGTGACCAGCAGGCCGATCAGGGTCACGCCGGCGATGATGGCGGCGAACGGAAACGAATAGGCAAAGCCCCAGCTGAGCCGGTGCGGATTCATCACGCTGATCCATACCCACATCAGCACGCCGATATACGGACGCTTGAGGATGAACGGCAGCGAACCGAACACAAGCAGCGTAATGACTAAGTCTCTCATGAACGATCTGGCGCGGTCCGGTTAGGCTAAGCGGCCCTGGCGGATTCGCTTAAGTAATATGTAATTGATATTGTTAGTGTTCAAGTGGTAAGATTGTACTTGAACTTCTTCTAAATTTCGCTTGCACGGAGAAATTGATCTCCGCACAATTTGGCTAGCGTCACGCATGGCACAAGCCACGGCGCACGTCGCCCCTTATCGTCCCGAACAGCAACGCTTTGGCTTCCAGCCGTACGCAAGGTTTCAATGAGTGACTTGATCCACGACTTCATCTTCCGCTCTGCCGGCCGCTCCCCACAAGCGGAGGCGCTCGTTTATGGCAGCCGCCGTCTGGATTACGCAACACTTGCCGCTTCCGTACGGCAAGTCTCGACAAGCGTGCTCGGCCTGGGCCTCGGCCGTGGCGAACGGCTGGCGGTGTATCTTGAGAAAAACATCGAGAATGTGGCCGCCATGTTCGGCGCCGCCGCCGCCGGCGGCGTGTTCGTTCCCGTCAATCCCTTGCTCAAGCCGGAACAGGTGGCCTACATCCTGGCCGACTGCAATGTGCGCATCCTGGTGACCTCGGCCGACCGCCTGAAATTGCTGGCCGGCGCCCTGGACGCCTGCCCCGACCTGCACACCGTCATCGTTACCGGCAACCTTGACAACGCGCCCGCTATGACCCGCATCAAGGTGCTGGCCTGGGACGCCGCCCTGCAAGCCGCAGCCGGACCGGCCACCCCGGCGCGCAATATCGACACCGACATGGCGGCGATCTTGTACACCTCGGGCAGCACCGGCAAGCCCAAAGGCGTGGTGCTGTCGCACCGCAACATGGTGGCCGGCGCCAACAGCGTGGCCGGCTACCTGGACAATACCCCGGCCGACCGCATCCTGGCCGTGTTGCCGCTGAGCTTCGACTATGGCCTGAGCCAGCTGACCACGGCCTTCAGCGTCGGCGCCACCGCCGTGCTGATCAACCACCTGCTGGCGCGCGATATTCTCAAGGCCGTGCAAGCGGAGCGCATCACCGGCCTGGCGGCGGTGCCGCCGCTGTGGATCCAGATCGCCTCCCTGCCCTGGCCGGCCGACTGCACCCTGCGCTACCTGACCAATTCGGGCGGCGCCATGCAGCGCCCCACCCTCGACGCGCTGCGCCGCGCGCTGCCGAACGCGCAACCGTTTTTGATGTACGGCCTGACCGAAGCCTTCCGCAGCACCTACCTGCCGCCGGCCGAACTCGAACGCCGCCCGGACTCGATGGGCAAGGCCATCCCGAATGCCGAAGTGATGGTGTTGCGCCCCGACGGGACCGAATGCGATGCGGGCGAAGCCGGGGAACTGGTGCACCGCGGCGCGCTCGTCTCGCTCGGCTACTGGAACGACCGCGCCAAGACCGCCGAGCGCTTCAAGCCGGTGGTGAGCGTGCATCACGGCCTGCCCCTGACCGAAATGGCGGTATGGTCGGGCGACACGGTGCGCAAGGATGAAGAAGGCTTTTTATACTTCATCAGCCGCAACGATGAAATGATCAAGACTTCCGGCTACCGGGTCAGCCCGTCCGAAGTCGAAGAAGTGGTCTACGCGCGCGAGGGCGTGGCCGAAGCGGCCGCCATCGGCCTGGCCCACCCCACCTTGGGGCAAGCCATCGTCGTCATCGCCCACCCGAAAGAAGGCAGTGGCCTGACTGCGGACAGCCTGCTGGCAGCGTGCAAACCGCACCTGCCGGCCTACATGCTGCCGGCGCGCGTGATCATCGCGCCCGAGAGCCTGCCGCGCAACCCGAACGGCAAAATCGACCGCAAACTCTTGAGCGTACAAATGGAACAGCTGTTTATGCAAGCATCGACCGCAGCAAACCCGAAGGCTGCACAATGAGCGCCCCGCGCCCGCAACACGCGCCGCTGGCGCAATTCGAGGTCGAGGGCGATTGCCTGCAGATCGGCGGCATGCCGCTCACGCGCCTGGCCGAACGGGTCGGGCGCACGCCCTTCTACGCCTACGACCGCGCCAAGCTGAGCGAGCGGGTCGCCCTGCTGCGCCGCCACCTGCCGCCCGAGATCCATCTGCACTACGCCATGAAAGCCAATCCGATGCCGGCCGTGGTCCAGCACATGGCCACCCTGGTCGACGGCATCGACATCGCCTCCGGCGGCGAGCAGCGGGTCGCCCTCGACACGCCGATGGCGCCGCACCTGGTCAGCTTCGCCGGCCCGGGCAAGAGCGATACCGACCTCGCCTGCGCGATCGCCGCCGGGGTGACCTTGAACATGGAGTCCGAAGCGGAGATGGAGCGCATCGCCGTCATCGGCAAGCGCCTGGGCCTCGCGCCGCGCGTGGCGGTGCGGGTCAACCCCGACTTCGAACTCAAATCGTCGGGCATGAAAATGGGCGGCGGGCCAAAGCAGTTCGGGGTCGACGCCGAACGCGTGCCGGCCATGCTGGGACGCATCGGCGAACTGGCGCTCGACTTCCAGGGCTTTCATATCTACAGCGGCTCGCAAAACCTGAAAGCGGCGTCGATCCAGGAGGCGCACGAAAAAACCTTCGCCTTGGCGATCCGCCTGGCCGCGCACTGGCCCGGTCCCCTGCGCTCGCTCAACATCGGCGGCGGCTTCGGCATTGCCTACTTCCCCGGCGAAGAACGGCTCGACCTGGCCGCCGTGGGCGAGAACCTCAAGCGCCTCCTGCCCGAGGTGCGGCGCCAACTGCCCGGCACCGAGATCGTGATCGAACTGGGACGCTACCTGGTGGCCGAAGCGGGTATTTACGTCAGCCGCGTGATCGAGCGCAAAGAGTCGCGCGGCCAGGTCTACCTGGTCACCGACGGCGGCCTGCACCACCACCTGGCGGCGTCCGGCAACTTCGGCCAGGTGATCCGCAAGAACTACCCGGTCGCCATCGGCAACCGCATGCACGAAGGCGAGCGCGAAACCGTGTCCGTGGTCGGTCCGCTGTGTACCCCGCTCGACCTGCTGGCCGACCAGATGTCGCTCGCCAAAGCCGACGTGGGCGACCTGGTGGTGGTGTTCCAGTCGGGCGCCTACGGCCTGACGGCCAGCCCGGTCGCCTTCCTCAGCCATCCCGTGGCGCTGGAAGTGCTGGTCTGATGCCATAATCCGCACTCGATCCGCAATCAACGAATAACATCAACGCAAGCGCGAGGATAGCAATGAGTCAATTTTCCGGGAAGCCGCAGTGAGCGGCTTGTGTGGCTGGATCGGCCACGGCGCCAGTGTCGCTGACAACCAGGCCCTGATCGGCGTCATGGCGACGCCGCTGGCGGCCTTCGACCAGAACGCCATCGGCACCCTGCAAGCGGCGCGCAGCGCGCTGGCGGTGTCGGCGCGCGCGGCCAGCGCCCACCTGTACCAGGGCGACGGCCTGCTGGTAGCCGTGTGGGGCGAACCGGAACTGGCCGACGGCCTCGACGCCCAGGGCCGGCAAGGTGACGGCTTGGCTGACGGCTTGGCCGAACGAGTGGCGCGCTTGTGGCGGCGCGACCCGGACGCCGTCTGCGTCAAGCTGAGCGGCGCCTTTGCGCTCGCCATCCTCGACGACGCCAAGGGCGACGCCCTGCTGGCGATCGACCGCATGGGCACGCACCAACTGAGCTACCAGACGGCAGGCGAGGCGCTGGTGTTCGCCACCTCGTCGGACGCGCTGATCCGCCACCCCAAAACGCCGGCGGCGATCGATCCGCAAGGCTTGTACAACTACGTCTACTTCCACATGGTTCCGGCGCCAGGCACCGTGTACCGCGGCCAGCAACGCCTGCTGCCGGGCGAATGCCTGCGCTTCAGGAACGGCAGCGTCGAGAAACGCGCCTACTGGCGCATGGTGTTCGACGAACAGCCGCAGCATTCGTTCGAAGACCTCAAGCAGCAGTTCCGCGACCTGCTGCGCAGCAGCGTGGTTGATGCGGCCGGCAAGCAGCCGTACGGCGCGTTCCTCAGCGGCGGCACCGACAGCTCCACCATCGCCGGCGTCATGCGCGAGCTGAGCGACCAGCCGGTCAACACCTACTCGATCGGCTTCGAAGCCGAAGGCTACGACGAAATGTCGTACGCGCGCCTGGCCTCGAAACACTTCGGCACCATCCACCACGAATACTACGTCACGCCGGACGACGTGGTGGCCGCCATTCCGCGCATCGGCGCCGTATTCGACCAGCCCTTCGGCAATGCCTCGGCGGTGCCGGCCTTTTACTGCGCGCGCCTGGCGCGCGCCGACGGCGTCACCCGCATGCTGGGCGGCGACGGCGGCGACGAACTATTCGGCGGCAACGAGCGCTACTCCAAGCAGCACGTGTTCGCCCTGTACGACAAGGTGCCGGGCCTGCTGCGCAAGGCCTTGCTGGAACCGGCCGTCTTCAACTTCCCGGCCGGCGAGCGCCTGAAACTGATTCGCAAGGCGCGCAGCTACATCGAGCAAGCTTCGCTGCCGATGCCGGCGCGCCTGGAAACCTACAACCTGCTGGGCCGCTTCGGCCCGGCGCAAGTGTTTACCGCCGGCTTCCTGGCCAGCGCCGACACCGGCGCGCCGCTGGCCAGCCTGTCGCACACCTACGCCCAGAACGATGCATCGAGCCTGATCAACCGCATGCTGGCGCTCGACCTGAAAGTCACCCTGGCCGACAACGACCTGCCCAAGGTGATCAAGGCGTGCGAACTGGCGGCGATGGAAGCGGCCTTTCCGTTCCTGTCGGACCAGATGGTGGCCTTCTCGGCGCGCCTGACGGCCAAGCAGAAACTCAATGGCACCCAGTTGCGCTACTTCTTCAAGGAAGCGCTGCGCGGCTTCCTGCCCGACGACATCATCACCAAGCAAAAGCACGGCTTCGGCCTGCCGTTCGGCGTATGGCTGCAAAAGCACAAGCCGCTCCAGCAGCTCGCGCTCGACAGCCTGGCCGACCTGAAGGCGCGCCAGATCGTGCGTCCCGAATTTATCGACGCGCTGGTCGGCCAGCACTTGAACGAGCACGCCGGCTACCATGGGACCATGGTGTGGGTCCTGATGATGATGGAGCAGTGGTTCAAGCAGCGCTCCGCACCGCAAAGCTGATACCGATGCCCGATTACCAGCGTTTCGACGCCGTTGCATGTGATTTCCCCCGTCCGAGCGCTCCCCTGTTGCCGGTCCTGCGCTGGGCCGACCTCAGTTTCGGCAGCGGCACCGTGGCCCCGGCCCTGATCGACGGCACCGCCGTGCGCCACTTCGCGCGCGGCCGCTACGCCATGCACGCCGCCTGCCAGGCCGGCGGCATCGGTCCCGGCACGGTGCTGCTGGCGCCGTCCTACCATTGCCGCACCATGATCGACCCGGCGCTGGCGCTGGGCGGCACGGTGCTGTTCTATGACGTCGACAGCGACCTGACCCCGCGCGTGGACAGCATCCGCGCCCTGCTGGCGCCGCGCGACCACGGCATCAAGGCGCTGGTGCTGCCGCACTACTTCGGCTTCGAGCAGCCGCCGGCCCTGATGGCGGCGGTGAGCGCGGTGTGCCGCCACCACGGCATCATGCTGATCGAAGACTGTTCGCATGCCTGGCAGGTGGCGGCCAAGCGCGCCCAGACCGGCCAGGCCAACGCCGACCATGTGCTGATGGCCAGCCCCTGCAAATTTTTCGGTTGCGAAGACGGCGGCGTGTTGTGGGCCAACCCGGCGCTGTTTCCGATCACGCCGCCGGCCAAACCCGGCCTGCTGCGCGAAATCAAGGCGTTCAAGACGGCCTGGTCGCGCAACCGCGCCGCGCGCGCGATCGCCGCCGATGCCGTGCCGCGCGACCCCACCCTGCGCGGGCAGGATATCTTCGAGCGCCACGACCAGCCTTCCCCCTCCTACGAGCGTGCCATGGAAAACAAGAACAGCCTGGCGCTGTCGCGCTGGGTGATGCGGCGCACCCGCCTCGCCCCCCTGGTCGAACAACGCCGCCAGCATTACCGCCAGTGGCTCGAAGCGGTGGCCGGCGCGCGCGGCGGCCAGGCGCTCATGCCCGACCTGCCCGACGACTGCGCACCCTATATGTTCCCGATCACGATCGCCCAGCCGGACCCGGTGTTTTACCAGTTAAAGCAGGCCGGCATGCCGATTTTCCGCTGGGACGACATGGCGGTGTCGAGTTGCACGGTGGCGCGCAACTACCGCCTGCACCTGCTGCACCTGCCCTGCCACCAGGCGCTGTCGGCGCAGCAGATGACGTGGATGACGGCGCTGGTATCGAAAGCGCTGGCATGAGCGGCTGGAGCGGCGTGCCGCTGCAGCGCTCCCTCGGCGAGCACGGCGCCCCCTGGGATGCCTTGAACGCTCGCCTGTTCGGCGGCCATCCGCTGCTCGACGCGCGCTTCATCGACGGCCTGCTGGCCCAGTTCGGCGACGGCAGCGAGCAGTTGTGGACCTGCCGGCGCGACGGCCAGGTCGAGGCGATGTGCGTGCTCAAGCGGCGCAATGCGCTGGTCTGGGCCAGCTTCCTGCCGCCGCAGGCGCAGATCGGCGCCACCATGGTGGCCGACGCCGCGCTGCTCGACTCGCTCTGGGGCAGCCTGCCGCCGCTGGTGATCCAGCTCGACCTGCTCTGCAACGACCCGCAAGTGGGCGCCGTGCTGGCCGGCCCGGCGCCGGGCCAGCAATTGATGAACCACGCGCGCACCATGCGCATTTCGCTCGATGGCGGCGTTGACGATTACTGGTCGGCGCGTGCCCACCTGCAAAGCAATATCAAGCGCTACCAGAAACGCTTGCTGGAGAAGGGCGTGAGCAAGCGCCACATGCACATCGTCGAAGCCGACCAGATGGACGCGGCGGTGGAGCGCTACGCCGCGCTCGAAAGCGCCGGCTGGAAGGGCCGCAGCGGCACCGCGGTCGGCGCCACCCCGGCCCAGCAGCAGTTCTACCGCGACCTGCTGCGGGGCGCCGCCGTGGACGGCCACGCCCTGGTGTGCGAACTGTGGTTGGACGACAAGCTGGCCGCCTCGCGCCTGATCCTGCGCCAGAACGGCATGTACGTGATGCTCAAGACCAGCTACGACGAGAGCTTTGCCGAATATTCGCCGGGCCGCCTGCTGCTGCGCGGCGTGATCGACCACGCGTTCGAGGCCGATCCGGGCGGCGCCATCGAGTTCTACACCGACGCCGACCACAACCTGCTCGAGTGGGCCAGCAGCCAGCGCTGGATCCGGCACCGCACGCTGTACCGCTGGAGCGCGGCCGAAGCGCTGAAGGTGTCGCTGCGCGCATGGCACAGCAAGCCGCGCGCGCTGGAGGGCCTGGCGGTCGAGGTGGTCCACCACCCGGACGCGCTGGCCCCCGACGTGCAAAGCTTCATGACCAAGGCCGAGAAGCAGAATGTGGCCGGCGGCCTGGCGTGGTACCGCAACCTGGTCGAGACGGTCTATCCGGCCAATCCCGGGCTGCGCTTCTACGTGCTGCGCCAGGGCCGGCACGTGATGGCGGTGCTGCCGCTGCGCGCCCAGAAAACCGGCGGCGCCTGGCAACTGAGTTCATTGTCGAATTTTTATACCAGCCTGTACGAGCCGGTGCTCGACCCCGGCCTGAAACCGCGCGAGATGGTGACGCTGCTCTCGGCCATCCACGACGAGTTTCCGAGCATCGCGTCGCTGACGCTCACGCCGATGGACCCGGATTCGCACGCCTACCAGACCATGCTGGGCGCGATGCGCATCAAGGGCTGGCTGGCGTTCGAGTATTTCGCCTTCGGCAACTGGTACCAGCCGATCAGCGGCGACTGGGCCGGCTACCTGGCCGCGCGCGGCGGACAGCTGCAAAACACCATCCGGCGCATGGGCAAGAAGTTCGCCAACGATGGCGGCACCCTGGAAATCGTCACCAGCGCCAGGGATCTGCCGGTGGCCATTGCGGCCTACGAAAAGGTGTACGCGGCCAGCTGGAAAAAGCCCGAGCCCTTCCCCGCGTTCATGCCGGCGCTGATGCAGACCTACGCCGCCAAGGGCTTCCTGCGCCTGGGACTGGCGTGGATCAAGGGCGAACCGGTGGCCGCGCAATTGTGGATCGTCTCGTACGGACGGGCCGAGATCTACAAGCTGGCCTACGACGAAGGCTTCAAGGCCTATTCGCCGGGGACCCTGGTTACGGCCATGCTGATGGAGCACGCGATCGACAAGGACAAGGTCACCGAAATCGATTACCTGATCGGCGACGACGCCTATAAAAAGACGTGGATGAGCCACCGGCGCGAACGCTGGGGCATGGTGGCGTACAACCCCAAGTCGCTGCGCGGCCTGAAAGGACTGGCGCGCGAAGCGGCCGGCCGCGCCGCGCGCGGCGTGGCCGACCGCCTGGGCTGAACCTGCTTACGCCGAGGTACGGATGAAGAAGATGTTGTCCTTCCCGTTCGGCATGAGCATGAAACCACGCAGCGCCGGCACGTAGCGGAAGCGGTTATGCACCCCGGCCCCGGTGCTCTCGGGCGGACGGGTGCCCCCGGCCAGTTCGAACATGCTCATGTCCCAGGTATTGCCCCCGTTCGGCTTGATCACGTAGATGCGGCCGGCGCCCGCGCCCTGGCCGCAGTAGAACAGGAAGCGGTCGTTGGCGGGGTCGTAATCCATGCCGGCGTAGGTCGGCTTGTCGGCCTTGAAGCTCTCGAGCGCCGCACCCGGATTGAACGCCACCGAGATCTGCGCCGTGCCATCGAGCGGCACGCGTGAAGCGAACACCCCCAGCGCCCCGTAACCCATGCCGTCCGCCCAGTTCAGCGAAAACAGCTGGTTGCGCAGCGCGTCGTGCGCGATCGGCCAGCGGATCGTATCGTTGGTGCGCTGCGTGATCGGCTCGCTCCAGGTGCGGGTGCTGGCCGAAAAACGCGCCAGCCCGGTGCTCCAGATGTCGCCCGTGGCGCGGATCGATAGCGCGCCCAGGTGCCCGGTCGGAATGTCGGTCCAGGTGCCGGGCCGGTCCCAGGTGTTCGATTCCAGGTCGAAGCCATCGACGTTGTGGAAGGAGTGCGCATTGCCGTAGGCGCCGCGCACGCCGAAGGTCATCACCCGGTTCAACTGCGGCACGTAATGCATGGTGCTGTACAGGTGGCGCGAGGTCGGCGTGCCATCGGCGTAATAGGCCACATCCATCGCCGCGGGCGAGCTTTGGCTGTGGAGCAGCCGCCACACCGGCGCATTGTCGGTCAGGCGCAGCGACACCACCCGGTTGTCGGGCGAATCGAGGTGGCCGCCGGCGGCCGCGATCAGGATGTCGTTGCTGCGTTCATTGAAGGCGATGCCGCTGTAGGCATGCACCGCAGAGCCGCCCGCGCCGGCGGTGCCGGCGATCTCGATCCACTCGCCCAGCCCGGTGCCGGCGAACCAGGCCGGATCGCCTTCCTGCGGCGTGCTTGGCACCGGCACCGGCTGGGTCGGCGCATACAGCGCCGGTTTCACGCCCCACACCGGCTTGGCGTCGAAGGCGGCGCGCAAGGCGCCCCAGTTGCTGGCGCGCGTCATGCGCTCGTACGCCTCGCGCGCGCCCGGCACGCCATGGCGCACCGCGTAGGCGATGGCCGGCACCAGGTTGCCCCACATGGCGCGCTCGCCCGGCATGTATTCGCCGGCCAGCACGCCCTCGGTCTTGCCCATCCAGACCGGCGGCGTGGCGTACGTGGCGCGGTACACCTCGGCCTCGGAGCTGTACCAGGGACCGGTGCCGTTATCGTAATCGGGCCTGGCGTCGGGCGAGATGACCATCGTGTACGGCACCGCGTTGATGTACCAGAAAGCGTCCTTGGTGCCGAGCCGGCCGACCGCGCTGCGCGCCTTCCAGGCGAAGAAGGCGCCCAGCTTGGTGCTGGCGGCCGCCGAAATCGGCAAGCCCAGCGAGACCGAATAGCCAAAGGCCGCGGTGACGAAGTCCTGCTGCCACGGTGAAGCCATGCGGATGGTGCCGTCGTAGCCTTCGCCCGGCTTGATCCAGCCGAACGGGTTGTTCGGACGGGCCACGTAACGGCCGTGGAAGTGCTCGATATTCGCTTCCACCGAGGCGATGAATTCGGCCCGCAGCTCGCGGTCGTCGTCGGGCGTCACGCACAGGGCTTGCACGCGCGTGCGCCAGTCCCAGGCGCAGCTGCGGGTCTGCCAGGCCGCGACGGCGGTCTGCACCAGACCCAGGCTGCCGGTGCGCAGCGCGGTATTGTCGCCATTGCCGAGGTAATTGGCGGTGGCGGCGAACTGCACCTGCTCCATGAAGTAAAAGCGGCCGGTGACCAGGTAGGCCGCAAAACCGACCGAGGGGCTGTGCGCCACATCCCAGCCGGGCGGATTGCCGCCCGTGGCCACCGGGGTGTACTGGCCGTTGGTGGAGCCGCCGGTATCCTTGAAACCATGGCCGGTGCGGATGTTCAGGGTCGGATAGCTGGAAAAGCGCAGCGGGCGGTTGGTGCTCTCGTCGCGGTAATGCAGGCCGTAGCGGCCGGCCGAAAAGCCGTTGCGCACCACGCCGGCGAACGTGGCCGGGGTGTCGGCCACCAGGAACAGCACATCGTGCTGCGGCAGCAGGCCGATCGGATCCTGGTAGCCGGACGAGGCCATGCTGTCGCTGTCGTAGGTGAAGTTACCCGCCTGCAGCGGCGTGTAGCTGGCCACCAGGGCCTTGACCGCGCTGGCGTCGGCGGTCAGGCGCGCCTGGTACGAGGGCACCAGTTCGCTCGCCTGCAAATAGAGCGCATTCTGGCGCGGCACCACGCCGGGATCGGCGCCACCCCAGTACGACAGGGCGGTTCCGCTGATCAAGGGGGTGCGCTGGTGGTGTTTGAGGTCGATCGCGGCCGACATGCGCAAGCTGCCATTGAGCGAAAAGGTGTAGGTGGCCGCCTTGTTCGATGGCGCGGCCACGCGCAGGTAGCCGTTTTCGATCCACGGCAGCACTTCGAGCGCGCCGCTGGCCCACAGGCGCACTTCCAGCCAGGCCACCAGGTGCGGGTCGCTGCCGACCGGCTTGCGGTAAATCCAGGACGACATCAGCGGACCGCTGACCCACGTCTTGAACGGGCTGTCCCAGTCGGCGCCCTGCCAGCTGACGGTGCCGAACGCGCCGCAACCGACTGCGGCGACGGCGCCGCTGGTGCGCAGGCGCGCCGTCTCGATCGGGCTCGCGCTCGCGCCGGTGGCCAGCACGCCCAGGTTGACGGTGGTGCCGGCTGGCGTGGGCAGGCTGGCCTGGCCGGAGAGCAGCGCGAATTTGAGCGAACCGTCCGGCCACAGGTTTTTGACGTTGACCTGCAAGGCGCCCTGGTCCGAGCCGAGCGTGCGTCCGGCCGGCACATCGCCGCGGCGGAAGGCGAAGCCCAGGCAGAACGGCGCCGAAGCCTGGCCGGTGGTGCTGACAACGGTAAACGAGGCGTTCGGAACCGGCGCGCCCGGCTGCGGCACGACCGGCGGCGTCCCCTGGTCGAAGGGACCGGAAGCGGTGCTCTGCACGCCGCCGGCGGCGGTCGAGGTGGGCGCGGCGGCGGCGCCATCGCCGCCGCCGCCGCCGCCACCGCAAGCGGTGAGCGCGCCGGAGGCAACGAGCATGGTGGAGCGTCGGAGGAATATACGGCGTTGCAAATCGGTCATAATGGTTTCTTCGTAATAACAATGAGAAAAGTGCTATTAACGCGGCGTCGCTCGTTCTTTAAACAACCCCAATAGCGCGGCGATGGACTCTATAGTTGCGGCATGGAAACAGCATTTTACCCGCATATTTCATGCGTATGAAATGACCGTTCACAAACAAAACGAGAAATTCGAATATATATTTTCGTGGAATGATGGAATGGCAATGATTATCAACTTGCCGAATTGAAATAACAATGAAGGGCTGGTCAATATTACCGCGAGTATAATCTTATGGCCGGCTTGGCATTATCGCGGCCGCAGCGCCGCCATATTAACCGCTAAGGCCGGCAATGAATAGCGTGCGGCAATCGAGATAATAATTCAGGAAAAACAACGGCGCTAATATGTTTGACAATAGCGCCGTCTTATTTGCCGCCGGCGCTCGCGCGGCGGGCCTGGACGATGGCCAGGAACTCGCGGTACAAGGGATGACGAAAGGCCCACAGCAGCAGCGGCCAAGCCACGCAGGTAGCGCCGGCGCAGCTAAAGAAGGCCGCGTGGCCGAGCGCCTGGCCGGCCGGGCGCAGCCACAGCGTGAGCGCGATCGCCGGCGCCAGGCTGAGCAGCGCGAGCATCAGGTTCATGCCCACATAGCGCAATAGCGCGCCGAAGTCGGTCGGCAGGCGGCGTTGCTTGAGCGCATACCAGTACGGCACGCTGACCAGGGCCATCACCATAAAGCCGATCGCGAAATACTGCAGGTTACGGTAATAGAAAACCACCAGGCACAGGGCGATCGCCTTGACCGGCTGGATGATCAGTTCGGCCGTGGCCACCAGTTTCGAGTGGCCGGCGGCCAGCAGCACGGTCGGGGTCAGGTTGATCATCGCGCTGGCCGCGCCGGCCAGGCAAAAGAATGGCACCAGCGGCGCCGACTGGTCCCACTGCGGGCCGAACATCAAGCGCAGCACTTCGAGCGGAAACAGCGCGGCAAAGCCATAAAAGGTCCAGGCAATGGCGGTCACATTGGTGACGCTGATAACATACTTTTCTTCCAGCTTATCGTCATTGCGCACCGCTTTCGAAAACGCCGGATACGCCACATTGCGCACCGCGCCCATGAAATCGCGGTGAAACAGGTTCATCAGGCCCTGGGCGCGGCTGGCGATGGCCACCGCCGAAAAGCCCATGATCTTGCCGACCGCCAGATCGTTGATATCCATCGTGATCGAGGTGATCACGTTGGCCACGGTGAGCGGCCCGCCGAACTTCATGATCTCGCGCCACTTGGAGAGGGCGGGACGCAGCAGGCGGGCGGCCGCGCCCACGTGCCAGATGCCGGCGGCGATGATCGCGTTGTTCAACACCGCGCCGAAGGCCAGCGCATACGCGCCCGCGCCCTGCCACGCCATGAGCAGGGTGGCGATGGTCGAGAGCACGGCCGCCGACAGGTTAATCCGCATCACCGACTGGAAATTGAGTTCCCGCCGCAGCAGCGCCAGGCACACCGAATTGAAGGGCAGGATCAGGAAGTTGAGCGCGACGATGCGGGCGATGGCGGTCAGGCTCTCTTCATGATAAAAGGCGCCGATCAGCGGGGCGCACAGTTGAATCAGCAAAAACAGGCTGCAACCGAGGATCAGGGCCAGGCCCCAGGCGCTGGCGATGTATTCGCCGGTGAGTTCCTTTTTCTGGATCAGAAAATTCACCAGTCCGAAATCGCGGATGACCTGCGTGACGCTGATGATCGCCAGCGCCACCGAAAACAGGCCGACCTGCTTGGGCGTGAGCAAACGCGCCAGCAGCACGAACGACACCAGGTTCAGGGCGATGCCGAGATAACTCTCGAGGAATGAAAACACCATGGCGCGCCGCACGGTGCTCATGCGGCGCTCCGTGGGTGCCGCACGATGGCGCCAAGGGCCAGCGCCAGCTTGCCGGTCAGGCTGGCGCGCGTGTACATCGCCAGTTCGCTCGGAATGCGCTTTGAAAAGATCGCGCCCGGGCCGTCCTGGCACAGGGCGGCCAGGATGTCGGCCAGTCCGGCCACATCGCCCGGATCGGCGCGCCGCGCACCACCGACCTGGGTGAGCGTCTTGGCCACTTCGCTGACCGGCTGCGCCGACGCCAGGATCGGGCGCCCGCTGCCCAGGTATTCGAACAGCTTGCCCGGCATGCTGGCGTGCTCGTAGACGCCTTTCGAGACCGGCAGGTACAAGACGCTGGCGCCCGACATCAGCGCGGTTGCCTCGGCATGCGGCACGCGCCCGCGTTCCTCGACGATGTCGTCGATGCCGTATTCGCGCGCGGGACCGGGCGCGTAGCCGGCCACCACGATCCTCAAGCGCGCCAGCTTGGGCGTGCCGCGCTCCTTGAGCAGCCGCACCGCCGCGTACAGGTCGTCCGGGCCGTAGCCGGGGCGCCATACGCCGGTGTAGACGATGCGCATGCGCTCGTCGGCCGGCGCCGGCGCGGCCGCTGGAAAATCGTCTTCATCGAAGCCGTTGGTGATGAAAAAGCGGTTTTTGGGCAGCAGCGCTTGCGGCAGCAGGCCCAGGAACGATTCGGTGGTGGCGATCACGCCGGACGCCGCGCGCAGCACGCGCCGCTCCAGGCCCGGGTTCAGGCGCCGTTGCAGCCAGCTGGTCTTGTCCCACGCCACCTCGGCCGGCTTCCACAGGTCGCGATAATCGACCACGAACGGCACGCCGCTGCGGCGGCTGACTTTTTCGGCGACCAAAAAGGAGGACCACGGCCAGCCGGTGGCGTAGATGGCGTCGAACGGCTCCTGCGCGTGCAGGCGCAGCGCATGCTCCACCGCCATCGGAATCCAGCTGGCGCATTCGTCCGGCACGTTCCACAGGCGGCGCACGCGCCATTCCAGGGCGCCGGCCAGGCGTTGCGGGTCGACCAGGGCGGCGAATCTTGCCGCGAACCTGGGCGCCATGTGGCGCGTCCACAAGGGCGCGCGTTCGATGCGGGTGCCGGGACGCACTTCGTCCAGCAGCGAGGGGTCGCAGTGCTGGGGGTCGGGGCTGTCGACCGTCAGCACGGTCGGGGTCCAGCCATGATCGGGCAAATGGTTGACGAATTCGAGACTGCGGCGCGTCCCCGAATTGAAAATCGGCGGATACAGATAAGCGATGACCAGCACTTTCTTCATCTCAGCGGCGCACTTTTCGATACACCGCCAGGTGGCTGGCGAAACTCTCGGACCAGGCGAACTTGCGCACCCATGTCGCGGCGGCGGCCACCATCGGCGCGCGCTGCTCGCCCAGCGTGCCGGCCCGGTCCAGCGCCGCGACCCAGGCGTCCAGGTCGTGCGGCGGCACCACCATCGCCAGCGGGCCGATCAACTCCTTCAGGCTGCCCAAGGCGCTGAAAATGACCGGCA
This sequence comes from Massilia genomosp. 1, assembly GCF_011682185.1. Classification (NCBI taxonomy): domain Bacteria; kingdom Pseudomonadati; phylum Pseudomonadota; class Betaproteobacteria; order Burkholderiales; family Oxalobacteraceae; genus Massilia; species Massilia genomosp. 1. The sequence continues at coordinate 36,993 of NZ_WHJF01000033.1, read as the reverse complement.
CCCCGGCCGCCTGCGCCTCCAGCGCGGGAAAGCCGAAGCCTTCGTACAGGGTCGGGTACAGCACCGCCTGGGCGCCGCGATACAAGGCGCGCAGTTCGGCGTCGGACAGGAATTCGGCAAACAGTACGCGGCCCTGCAAATGGGGCGGCAGTTCGGCCAGGGCGGTGCGGCGGGCGGCGGCGCCGAAGCCGCAGATGACCAGTTTCAGGTCCTTCTGGCCGCTGGCGGCGATCACCTCCATCGCCCACTCGGGGCGCTTGCGCTTCATCGGCCCGCCCAGGTAGACGGCGTAGGGCGCGCTGCCGATCTGGCGCGCCAGTTCGGCGTGCATCGGACCGTGTTCATTGGTGAAGTAGGCTTCGTCGATCCCGTGCGGGATCACCGTCAGCTTCGGTTCCAGCCAGGGCCAGCGCGCCAGGATGTCGGTGCGCGAGCATTCGCTGATGGTGATCACGTGCGCGCACTTTCTCAAAGCCGCCGGAATCGTGTGGTCCCAGTACAGGCGCGCGCCGAGCGTGTCGGCCCGTTCTTCCCAGGCCAGGGTGTCATGCACGGTCACCACCGTCGGTTTCGGCTGCCACAGCGACAAGGCGCCCTCGGTCGCGTGCAGCAGGTCGATATCGAGCTTGCGCAGGCGCAGCGGCAGGCCAAGCTGCTCCCACGCGCGGAAACGGTCGCCGCGAAAGGTGAACACATCGGTTTCCAGGTTGGCGCCGGGCGGCGTGACCATGCCGTGGCGGTCGTCGTCGCCGAACAGGCGCCAGTGCATCTCGGGATGCTCCTTCGAGTGGCTGAGCAGCTCGTACACGTACTTGCCCATGCCGCGAATGTGTTCGGTGTTCAGGCAGCGCGCCACCAGTCCGATATTGAGTGTCATGCTTTTTCCTTTGATGGCGACAGCGCCTTCAGGCCCGTCTTGACCAGCACTTTCCATCCCGGTACATGGGTGGGGTCGGAGCGCAGCGCGGCGAAAGCGGCGCGCCGCGCCTGGCCCAGGTTGCGCGCGGCCAGGTGCGCGCCGGCGAAGTCGCTCCAGCTTTTGGCCAGCATGCGCCGCACCGCCCGGGCGTCGCCGCTGCGCCCGTCGGGCGAGGCCAGGCCCCAGCGGCCGAGTGCCTGGCCGATCACGCGCGCGCGGTAGTTTTCGGCCGGCGTGGCGCGGGTGATGCTGGCCGGGTGGATGCGGTACAGGGCGTACGGCCGCGCCACGCGGACAATCGGCGTGATGCGCGAGGCGCGCAGCCACAGGTCGTAATCTTCGCCCAGGCGCAGGGTGACATCAAAACCGTTCAATTCGGCCAGCAAGGTGCGCTGCATCAGCACGGTCGAGGTCCACACCACGCAGTCGAGCAGCAGTTGCGGATAGATCCAGCCGGTCGCGCCGCACCAGCGCGCGCCATCCATCGCTTCCTCTTGCAGGCGCGCCAGGTAGTCCTGCGCCGGCTGCGGCACGTCGCTCGGCCACACCTTCCACGCGGTGTAGCACATGCGGCATTCGGGCAACGCCGCCATCTGCGCCAGCTGGGCGGCCAGCTTACCGGGCAGCCAGATGTCGTCGGCGTCGATGAACGCGATCCACTCGCCGCGCGCCGCCGCCACGCCCGTATTGCGGGCCGCCGCCACGCCGGCATTGGCTTGCTCGATGATGCGCACCGCCGGAAAACCCTTGCGCACCAGCGCCACCGACTCGTCGCGCGAGCCGTCGTCGACGACGATGATCTCGAGCGCGACGTCTTTTTGCGCCAGCACCGAGGCGATGGTCGCGCCGATGTAGCGCTGCGCGTTGTAGCAGGGGATGATCACCGAAATCAGCGGGGTCGTAGTTAGCGACGAACTTCTCAACGGCATCGCTGTCTCCCCACGATCGCGTTAAAGAGTCTCAGCTGGCCGGCGGTGGTGCTGTCCCAGCTGAACTGTTCGGCGTAGCGGCGCGTGTCGTCGTGCGCCGGATAGTCGGCGCGCAGCGCGTTGACGGCGTCGGCCACGCCCTGGCGGCTGCGCTCGACCATCAGCACGCCGGCGGCCGGCGCCGCCACCACTTCCGGCGTGCCCCACACGCGGGACGCCACCACGGGCGTGCCGCAAGCCATCGATTCGAGCAGCACGTTGGCCCAGCCTTCGCGGCTCGACGCCAGCACCAGGGCGTCGGCGGCGCCATAGTAGCGCGGCAGCTCGGGCTGCGGCACGGCGCCCAAAAAACGCACGCGCTCCTCGACCTTCAGTTCGCGCGCCAGCGCCTGCAAGCGTGGCAGTTCCACGCCGCTGCCGGCGATCAGCAGGGTCACGCCAGGGAGCAGCGGCAGCGCGCCGATGGCCAGGTCGTGGCCCTTGAGCGCCACCAGGTGGCCGACCGAGAGCAGGGTAAAGCCATCGAGCCCGAGCTCGCGGCGCAGGCCCGCGCGCTCGCCCTGCCGGAAGCGCTGCAAGTCCACGCCGTTGCGCAGCGGCGTGATGGTCGCCGGGTCGGCGCCCAGCTGCACCAGCTCGGTCTTGAGCGCGTCGCACACGGTGATGACGGCGGCGGCGTTGGCGGCGGCCCACTGGATCATCTTGCGCGGTTTGGCAAAATCGGGAATCAGGCTGATGTCCGAACCGCGCGCGGTGATCACCACCGGCTTGTTGAAATGCTGGCCCAGCTTGACCGCCGCCACGCCGTCGGGATAAAAATAGTGGGCGTCGATCAGGTCGAAGTTGAATCCCTCGTCCAGCATGCGGCCCACCGTGGCCCTGGCGGCGTTGGCCAGCAGCGCCGGCGAAAAATTCATGCCGATCTTCGGGATCACCGGATAACGCGGGTGCAGCACCGGCAGGCCGAAACGCTCTTCACTGGCGGGCACGCGCGCAAAGTCGCCGTACTGGCCGAAACGCTTGCCCGTGAACGGAAACCAGGGCACCGGCGCCACCACGCGCGCCTCCACCTGGCCGCTGGCGACCAGGTGGCGCAGGCGCGTCTCGACAAAGATGGCGTGGTTCGGCTTGACCTGGTTCGGGAACAGCGTCGTGAAGGTCAGGATCTTCATTTGTCGCCGGCGCGCTTGAGCGAGCCATACACCTTTTGGTAGCGCGCCACGCTGGCGGCCCAGGTGCGTTCGCGCTCCACGAACGCGCGGCCGTTGGCGCGCAGCGCGGCCCAGCGTTCCGGTGCGGCCAGGAGATCGAGCACCTTGTGCGCCAGCGCGGCCGGGTCGCCCGCGGCGAACAGCACGCCGGTGCGGCCGTCGTCGATCAGTTCGCGGTGGCCGCCCACGTCGGACGCCGCCAGCAGCCGGCCCTGGGCCATCGCTTCGAGCGGTTTCAAGGGCGTAACCAGATCGGTCAGGCGCATCTTCAGGCGCGGGTAGACCAGCACGTCGACCAGGTTGTAATAGCGCTGCACCTGGTCGTGCGGCACGCGGCCGGTAAAGATCACCTGGTCCGCCACGTTCAACTTCTGCGCCAGCGCCTTGAGCGCCGCGTCCTGGGGGCCGCCGCCGACCAGCAGCACGCGGATGGCGGGGTTCACCGCCAGCATGGCCGGCAAGGCGCGCAGCAGCACGTCCAGGCCCTCGTAGGCGTAGAATGAGCCGATGAAGCCGAGCACCGACTTGCCGTCCAGGTGCAGGCGCACGGCCAGCGACTCGTCGCGCGCGCCGTCGACGCTGAAGTCGGCCACGTCGACCGCGTTCGGGATGACGGTGATCTTGTCGGCCGGGATGCCGCGCCCGACGATTTCGGCGCGCAAGCCTTCGCAGATGGTGGTGGCGGCGTCCACCCGTTTGAGCGCATACGTTTCCAGCGCGCGCGTCATGCGGTAGCGCAGGCCCCATTCGCGGCTGGTGCCATGATCGACGGCGGCGTCTTCCCAGAAGGCGCGGATTTCGTACACCACCGGGATGCCCAGGCGGCGCCCCACGCGCAGCGCGGCCACGGCGTTCAGGGCCGGCGAATGCGCGTGCAGCACGTCGGGCTTGACTTCGAGGGCGACGTTGAGCAGGCGGTCTTCCAGCACGTCGATCACGGCGACCTGGTTGAACACCGGCAGGCGCGAGAGCGGCCCGCCGGCGGCCGCGGTGCGGTAGAAATCGAGGCCGTCGACGTGCTCGAAAGCCGCCTGGGTCATCCCCTGTTTGGGACTGGTGACATGAAAGGTCTGCCAGCCCAGGATGCGCTGTTCGTTGAGGATTGCGCGGGTGCGGAAGGTGTAGCCGCTGTGCAGCGGAATCGAGTGATCGAGCACGTGCAGGATGCGCAATGGTGCGCAGGCAGTTGAACGAGCAGGGACCGTCATGCCCCCGCTCCCAGCAATTCCTTGCGCAGGAAGGCTTCGAACATCAGCAGGGTCCAGATCGGGGCGCTGTAGTCGCGCCGGCCCGACTCGTGCTGCTCGACCATCTCGGTCAGGTAATCGATGTTGAAGATGCCGGTTTCCTTGAGCGTGTCGCCAAGGAGCGAATCGCGCACGCGCTGGCGCAGCGGGCCACGGAACCAGCCGGCCAGCGGCACCGCGAAGCCCATCTTCTTGCGGTACAAAATATCGTTGGGCAGGTACTGCTCCAGGCTTTTCTTGAAGATGTACTTGCCTTCGCTGCCGCGCAGCTTCATCTCGGGCGGCAGGCCCGAAATCCATTCCACCAGCTTGTGGTCCAGCAGCGGCACGCGCACTTCGAGCGCGTGCGCCATGCTGGCGCGATCGACCTTGGTGAGAATATCGCCCGGCAGGTAGGTTTTCATGTCGAGGTACTGGATCATCGACAGCGGATCGTCGGTGGGCGACTTGGCCGCGTGGCCTTTCATCACGTCGATCGCGCGGTAGCCCTGCAAGCGGGTGCGGAACGCGGGCGTAAAGAGCTGCGCGCGCATGGCGTCGGACATGATCGACACGCCGTGAAAATAGCCTTCGACCAGGTCGCGCGAGAGCGCCTCGAAGGTCGTCTTGGCGCGGAACATGCGCGGCGCCCAGTCGGCCTTGGGATAGTATTTTCCGAGCGGCCCGAAGACCAGCTTGCGCAGGCCGGTCGGCAGGCGCGAACGCACGCTGTCTTCGGCCATGGCGTAGCGGTAGCGGCGGTAGCCGGCCAGGTTCTCGTCGCCGCCGTCGCCCGACAGGGCCACCGTCACGCGTTTGCGCGCCAACTGGCACACGCGGTAGGTGGGAATGGCCGAACTGTCGGCATACGGCTCGTCGTACAGGTCGGCCAGGGTGTCGAGCAGCGCGTAGTCGTCGGTGTCCACCGTTTCGGTGTGGTGGTGGGTCTTGTACTGGCGCGCCACCTGTTCGGCGTATTCCGATTCGTCGAAGGCCTTGTCGTTGAAGGCGATCGAGCAGGTGTTGACCGGGTCCTTCATCAGGCCGGCCATCATGGCCACAATGGCGCTCGAATCGACGCCGCCCGACAAGAACGCGCCCAGCGGCACTTCGGCCTTGAGGCGGATCCTGACCGCTTCGCGCAGGCGCACCACCAGCTCGCCCTCGGCGTCGGCCTGCGTCATGGCGCCGTGCAGCTTGAACGGCACGTCCCAGAACTGGCGCGGCTGCGGGATCGGCTGGTTGATCGTCACGGTCAGGCAAAAGCCCGGCGACAGTTTAAGGGCGCCGCTGTAGATGGTTTTCGGTTCCGGCACGTAGCCGTAGGCGAAGTAATCTTCGACCGCGCGCGGGTCGATGGCGCGCGGCAGGCCAGGGTGCGCGCGCAGGGACTTGAGCTCGGAACCGAAGATGAACATCCCGTCCGGCAGCACGGCGTAATAGAACGGCTTGACCCCGAGGCGGTCGCGCGCCATGAACATGGTCTGCTTGACCCGGTCCCACACGGCGATGGCGAACATGCCGCGAAAGTGCTGCACGCAGTCCTCGCCCCAGGCCGACCAGGCATGCACGATGGTTTCGGTGTCGCTCTTGGTGCGGAATACGTAGCCGAGCTTTTGCAGTTCCCCGGTCAGCTCCGGGTAGTTGTAGATCTCGCCGTTGAAGACCACGCCGACATTGCCTTCGGCGTTGAACATCGGCTGCTGGCCGCTCAGGATGTCGATCACCGACAGGCGCCGGTGGCCGAAGCCGACGCCGGGCTCGGTGTACACGTCGCCTTCGTCCGGGCCGCGATGGTGCTGGGTTTCGTTCATGCGCTTGACCAGCGCCGGGTCGATCTCGCGCGCACCGCGCGTATCAAAAATGCCGACTATTCCACACATGATTTCGCACTCTTCCTGAATTGTTTTTTATGTTCGCACAAGGCGTCGTACAAGGATTCGTAAGCGGCCACCATGGCCGCCATGTTGTAGTGGCGCTCGACCCGCGCGCGCCCGGCCGCGCCGTGTTCCAGCCGCATCGCGGCGTCGAGCACGTAGCGTTCCAGTGCGGCGGCCATGGCGGGGGCGTCGGACGGCGGCACCAGCAGTCCCGTCACGCCGTCGGCAAGCACTTCGGGCACGCCACCGACGCGCGTGCCGACCACCGGCAGGCTGCTGGCCATCGCTTCCAGGGCCGAACCGGGCGTGCCTTCGGCAATCGAGGACAGCGCGAACATGTCGAAGCCGCGCAAAATAGCGGCAACGTCGGTACGTGCGCCGGGCAGCCACACCAGGTGCGCCACGCCGGCCTGCCCGGCCTGCGCCTGCAAGGCCGCCAGCAGCGGGCCGCCGCCGACGATCGCCAGGCGCACCTGCGGCAGGCGGGCGTGCAGCAGCACGAAGGCGCGCAGCAAGGTCGCATGGTCCTTCACGTCCTGGATGCGGCCGACGGTGCCGATGACGATCGTCTCCGCTTCAAAATGGCGCACCACGCTGCCCTGCGGGGTGAATTTGTCGGCGTCGATGCCGTTCGAGAGGAGCCGGCTCTTGTTCTCGGCCACGCCGATGACGGTGCGGTTCCAGGCCAGCATGTCGGCCGAATTGGCGTAGCAGCAGTCGTAGAACGGCAGCATCAGGCGGCGCAGCAGATTGTGCTTGCGGTTGCGCCCTTGCGGATCGCCCGCGTCGCGCCCGTGCAAGCCGTTGATGCGCACCGGGACCCCGGCCAGCAGGGCCGCCGGGGCGTATTCGAGCGCCGACAGGTTGTAGGTGTGCAGGATGGTCGGGCGCAGGCGGCGCAGCAGTGCGAACAGGGCCGCGTGGGTGCCGAGCGACAAACCGGGTTGCTTGTGCAGCGCGAACAGTTGCACGCCTGGCTTGGTGATCTTGTCGGCGAACGCGGTGTAGCCGGTCAGGCACACCACCGCATGGCGGTAATGCGCGGCCGGCATGCGGTTGATGCGCTCGACGAGCAAGGTCTCCAGGCCGCCGAAATCGAGCCGGTAGATCAGGTGGACGACGAGCGGTGCTGTGTTGTTCGCCTGCGCGGTCATCTGGTGCCCGTGTTGGCGGCCAGCGCGGCCTCGATGGCGGCCAGGTCGCCCTTGAGGAAGGCGCGCATCGCCACCCGCGCCGGCTCCGGATTTTCGTCGTAGTGGGCGAACACCATCACGGCGGCGCCGTCGTCGCTGGCGTGCAGCAGCTTCTGGCGGATTTGCAGCAGTTTGCCGACATAGTCGTTGCTGGTGGTGCTGCCGTCGATCCAGTACCAGTGCCACACCAGCATCTTGCCGGTCGGGCCGGACATGCTGCTCTCGCGCAGGCGCAGGCCGCGCGTGCCGATGGTCTCGTCGCGTACCTCGGTGCCGACGGTGCGCCAGACAGGGGCCGCGACCGGCGACAGGCGGTTGGTGGTGGTAATGAGCTTGGTGCCTGGCGGCGGCTTGCGGTAGTACAGCAGCTTGACGCCGACCGGCTGGCCATCGGCCGTGTGGAACTGCTGCAGTTCGGCGCTCGCTTTCGGAAAAGCCGGAGTCCAGTCGACGAACGCGGGGCCGCGCGGCGCGCTTGTGAGCACCTCGTTCAACACCACCGGCGCAGGCGCCGCTGCGCTCTTCTCCAGATAATACTGGTAAGCCGGCCAGAGGCCGACGCAGGCGACGATCGCCAGCGCGGCCGGCAGCAGTCTGGCCAGCGGCGCCGGCGGCGCGTCCGGCAGGGCCGGCGGCGCGGCGACGGCGACCGCCGCAACGGTGTCTTCGCGCCAGATCGCGCCGATCCAGAACAGCAGGAACATCACGATGCCGAAAAAGATCCAGCCGTAGATCAGGTGATCGACGCCGACCGCCAGGGTCATGCCGCTCAGGTGGCCGATCATCACGATCAGGTAGGCGCGCGCGCCGTTGGCGAAAATCGGCACGATGATCGAGGCGACGATGAACAGCGCGCGGCGCCAGGTGCTGCGGTAGGTCAGGTAGGCGTACAGGGAGCCGAGCGTCACCGACGAAATCAGGTAGCGCACGCCGCTGCACGCTTCCACCACCGACCAGTTGCCGCTCGGGATACTGAAGTTGTTCCCTTCGCGGAAAACCGGAATGCCGGTGGCGATCAGCGCGTCGACCGTGAAGTTGGCGGTCATGCCGATCAGCGGTTCGATGAACACGTCGCCGAACGGCACCGCGAACAACAGAAACCCCAATGGAAACGCCAGGCTGCGCGCGATCGGCAGGCCGAGGATCGCCAGCGCCGACAAGGGCAGCATGGCCACGAACGCGTAATGGCGCACGATCTGCACGTCGCCCATTTCACCCAGCAGCCAGGCCGCGCCGCAGGCGGCCAGCATCGGCAGGGCCGGCCACCACGGCGCTACCTGCATGCCGCGCAGCAGGTCGCGCCGGCCCCAGATCAGCCACAGGCTGATGGGCAGGATTACGTAGCCGTGCGCGAAGGTGCCGGAACTGTCCCAGATGTTGACGATCGAGGCCGCCGTCCGGAAGTAGGCCAGCAGGGGAAACAGCAGCACGGCGCCGATCAGGAGCGCCTGCAGCACATGCGATCGGGCCGGGCGCGCCGGGTTGAGGGTAAGGCCTTGTTCCACTATGCGCTTTCGACGGACATCTGTTCCAGCAGGGAGACAACCGGCGCCAGGTTGCTGGTCCAGCCATAGCGCGTTTCGACCACGTGGCGCGCGCAGGCGCCCATCTCCGGGCGCGGCGCGCCCAAGGCCTGGTCGATGGCGGCGGCGAACTGCGGCGCGTCGTGCGCCAGCAGCAGGTCGCGCCCCGGCTCGGCGGCGATGCCTTCTAACGCTTGCGGCGAGACCACCACCGTTTTGGCCATCGACATGGCTTCGAGCACCTTGTTCTGGATGCCGCGCGCGATGCGCAGCGGCGCCACGCACAGCGCGGCGTGGGCCACGAACGGGCGTACGTCGGGTACGGTGCCGGTAACGGTCACGCCGGGCCGGGCCGCCAGTTGCAGCACCTCGGCCGACGGACGCGCGCCGACGATGACAAATTGCGCCGCCGGATGGCGCGCCAGCACCGAGGGAAAAATCTCGCGCGCGAACCAGCTGACCGCGTCCACGTTGGGCCAGTAATCCATGGCGCCGCAAAACACCAGCGCCTGCTGGCCGGCCACGAACGGATTCGGATAGTGGGCCTGCGGCGTGAAGTAGTCGGTATCGACGCCGTTATTGAAAAAGCCGGTGCGCTCCGCGCTTTCTGGGGCGAGCTGGCGGAACAGCGCCGCTTCCGGCGCCGAGACGAACAGCGCGGCGGCGCTGTCGAGGGCCACCTTGCGCTCGTAGCGCAGCAACTGGCGCGCCTCGTGCGCGTACAGCATGCTCATGGGCCAGGACTTTTGCGCGGCGTACTGGCGCCATTTGTCCGAATCGACATCGCAAAAGTCGACCACGCGGCGCGCTTGGCGGTACGGCTCGGCATACTGCGCCATGGCCGACGAAAACACCAGGATGCGCTCGATCTTGTTGGCGGCCATGGCTTGGGCGACCCAGTCGCGCAGACCCTTGTCGCGGTAGTAGTCGAGCGAGAGCGAGCGGTTGGCCAGCAGCGCGCCCAGGCTGCGCACGCGCGCCCTGGCCGGATCGAGCCGGGCGAAGTGGCTCGACGCGCACAGGGCCTGCACGCGCGGCAGGTGCTGCCAGTCGTCGGCGTCGTCCACAAACGTGGCAAGGTGTACCTTGTAGTGGCGCGCCAGGTGCTTGAGCAAGTGATACGAACGGATCTTGTCGCCCTTGTTGGGCGGGTAGGGAATCCGGTGGATCAGCAGCAGCAGGTCGTCCACGCTCAGCCCAGGCTCTTGACGATGTGCGGACCCAATGCATTGGCCAGCGCCAGCGGCATCTTTTTCCACAGCTTGATGAACAGCTGGTACTTGGGATTGAGCGGGTTGTTGTCGGGCAGTTCGGTCGAGGCATACAGGCGGTATTCGTAGGCCAGCGGCGTGGGCGAAAAGCCCCAGTTCTTCTTGAAGTCGAACGCGCCGGTACCGAGCTTGCTGCGGCCGAAGTCGAAGATGCGCGCGCCGCGCGCGGCAGCGGCCTGCATCAGGTTCCAGTACATGAAGTCGTTGCCGGCGAATTCGCGCGCGGCCGGCATGCCGCCGCCGTAGTAGGGCAGCACTTCGTCGCGGAAGTAGAAACTGAGCACCCCGGCCACGATCGCGCCATCCTTGACGATGATGCGGATTTCGCATTCCTCGCCAAAGACTTCCTTGATCGCGGCGAAATACTTTTTCGGGAACACCGGGGTGCCCAGGCGATGCACGCTGGTGGCGTAGGCGATGAAGAAGCGGTCCACGCCCTGGTCGATTTCGGCGCTCAAGCCGCACTTGATCCCCTTGCGCACCATGGCGCGCTGCTTGCGCGGGATGGCGTTCATGTTCTCGTCGTCGTCGGCGGTAATGGCCTTGCGGAAGGTGACGTACAGCTCCTTCTGGTGCCAGGCCGGGTCGCCCGCGTGTACTGGCAGCAGGTTGCGGTATTCCAGGTGGCCGACGTTCAGTTGCGCGGCCAGCTTGTCGGCGGCGGCGTCGAGCAGCGGACGGGCCGCGTCACTGGTCGCCGCCACCCCACCCAGCACGCAGAACGGGAGCGACCCGAGCGAATGGCCGAACAGGCGGCTCTTGATTTCGGCCAGCGGCAGCACGCCGACGATCCGGCCATCCTGTTCCACGTAGTAGAACCAGGTCTTGTGGCCGTACACGCGCTCGATGATGGTTTGCCAGCCGGCGCGGTGGAAGAAGGTCGCTTCCGGGCAGGCGGCGACGAACGCGTCCCAGCGCGCCATGTCGGCCGCGTCGCCGGCGCGCAGCAGATGCACGCTGGCGGCGCCGCCAGCGCCGCCACCAGCCGTGGCCGGGCGGTCCTGCACAAGGTCGGTAATCGAACTCATTTGGTCCCTAAAAAAATGCGGTCCATGCGGTCCCAGGCAAAGTCGCGGGTGAGCAGCTTGATGCGCCCTTCCATGCGTCGCAGGTTCACGTAATGGCGGAAACGGGTTTTCAGGCTGGCGCCCGCGGGACGCGGCTGGCCGGGGTCGAGCTCCCACGGGTGGAAGTAAAAGATCGCCGGCTGCCCGTCGTCACTGTTCACGCGCCGCATCATCCAGCGCGACAGGCTGTAAGGCAGCAGGCGGAAGTAACCGCCGCCGCCGGCCGGCAGCTTGCGCCGGCCCAGCATGGCGGTGGTGATCGGCACTTCCAGCAAGCCATCCGGCCCGTTCGGGAAAAACGCGAAGCGCGGCGCGTCCGGCATGCCGTAGTGGTCATGCTGTATCGGGTAGATGCTCGAACTATAGCGGTAGCCGGCGTTGTGCAGCACGTCGAGCGCCCACAGGTTGGCGCTGCCGATCGAAAAACTCGGCGCGCGGTAGCCCAGCACGGCCTGGCCGCCGATGTCTTCCAGCAGGGCCTTGCTGCGCCCGACGTCGTCGGCGAATTCGGCGCGCGTCTGGTCCGAGGCGCGCAGGTGGCTGTAGCCGTGGCTGGCCAGTTCGTGGCCGCCGGCGACGATGCGGCGCACCATCGCGGGATAGCGCTCGGCGATCCAGCCCAGGGTGAAGAAGGTCGCATGCACGTCGCCGCCGGCCAGGATGGCCAGGATGCGTTCGATGTTCGCTTCGACCCGGCACTCGCGCGACGGCCAGGATTCGCGCGCGATGATCGGCGCGAAGGCCGACACCTGGAAGTAATCTTCGACGTCGATCGTCATCGCATTGCGGATCGGTTGGCCGAGCGCGCGCGGCATGGCGGCGGGATGCAGGCGGTCGTTCATTCGTGATGGCCCGATTGGTGGGGATCGGACGAGCGGTAATCCGACGCGTGGTGATCCGACACCTGGTGCGACAGCGCCGGCAAGGTACTGACGACTTTCTTGAGGATCGCCAGCACCGAGGCCATCGACTTTTCCATCTTCAGGATGCGTTCGTCCAGGTAGCCGGGATTATCCAGCGTGCCGAGCGAGGTCACGCCGGCCAGGGCGGCGGCGGCCTGCTCGCGCACCACTTCGGGCGGCAGTTCGTATTCCTGGCGGATGTCGCGCACCACTTCGTTGACGTCGGCTTCGGTAAAGGCGTGCATCTCTTCCAGGTAGCCCATCAGCAGCAGGCGGTCGCACAGGGCGTTGGTCTTGCGCGGAATGCCGCCGCTGTAGTCGTAGATGGCGGCGTGCGCGCCGTCCGAGAAGGACGGATCGTCCTTCCAGCCGACCGTGTGCAGGCGGTGCTCAACATAGGCCTGGGTTTCCGGGCCATCCATGGGACCGAGGTGATAGCTGGCCGTGATGCGCTGGCGCAGCTGCTGCATGCCGGCGCTGTGCAAGGTGGTGCGAAACTCCGGCTGGCCCAGCAAAAAGGTTTGCAGCAGCGACTTGTCGTCGGTCTGGAAGTTCGACAGCATGCGCAGTTCCTCGACCGCGCGCGGGGTCAGGTTCTGCGCTTCGTCGACCACCAGCAAGGCGCGCTTGCCGTCGGTGTCGCAGGCGCGCAGGAACTGTTCGAGGCGCTCGAGCAACGCGGTCTTGCTCGCGTTCTCATACGGCAGCCCGAACGCGGCGACCACGGTGCGCAAGGTGTCGTCGGCATCGAGATGGGTGTTGACGATGTGGGCGGCCACGATCTGCTCGGACGGCATCTGCTTGAACAGGTTGCGCACCAGGGTGGTCTTGCCGGCGCCGACTTCGCCGGTGATGACGATGAAGCCTTCGCCGTGCGACAGGCCGTACTCGAGGTACGCCATGGCGCGCTTGTGGCCTTTGCTGGCAAAGAAAAAATGCGGGTCCGGCCGCAGCCGGAAGGGCTTGTCGCTCAGCCCATAATAAGTTTCATACATCGCTGGCTCGATTCGGCTAGAACTGCAAGGACAGAGAAGCCGTTAAGGCGTTCTCGCGGTACGACGCGACCTGGTCGGCCGTGGTGCCGGACACGCGGCGCGCCTCGAAGGCGCCCCGCACTTTGGGCGAAAACTGGCGCGTCACGGCCAGTCGCAAGGCGCTATTCTTGCTCGCTATGCCGGTGCCGTTCGACTCCTGGCGCGAACTGATCCACGAGGCGTTGATCGCGCTGCGCGAGGTCAGGCGCATGTTCCACATGGCGCTGCCACCGCGCTGGGTGGTGTCGTCGTTCAGGCGCGCGCTGGCGGGACCGGTGAGCAGGCTGTCGGTCTGGATCAGCGACAGGCCCTCGCGCCGGCTGTCGAACGCGCTCAGGATCAGGGTGGTGCGCGCCGTGTTGAAGACCACCGACGCCTGCAACTGCTTTTGCAGGATGAAGCGGTTGCTGAAGTAGTTGATGCTGTCGGCCAGCGCGGCCGGAAGGCCGGTGGCGCGGATGTAGGCGTCGACCGCCTGCGCGCGCGCCGCCGCGTCGGGAATCTGCGCGATGAACAGGCGGTCGAGCATGGTGGCCGTGTCGATGGTGGCCGGCAGCAGCAGTTGCGAACGGGTGGTGGTGACCGAATCGCTGTAGTTGATGCTCCAGACCGAACGGCGGCTGCGGTGCAGCGCCTGCAGGTTGTAGGTATTGCCGTAATAGCGCTTGCCGGCCCCGGCCACCAGGCTGGTGCGCGGACCCGGGGTCCATTCGACGCCGCCCTGCCAGAAGCGGCCCTTGGTGGGCTCGCCATCGGACTGGTAATCGTATTCGTCGTAGCCGGCGCTGGCGGTCAGGTTAAGGTCTTCGCCGAGGCGGTAGCGCGTATTCGCGCTGACCATCTTGACGCTCGATTCGGGCGCGATGCTGTCGTCCACGCGCTGCAGGCTGTATTGCAGGCCCCAGCCGAGGCGGCGGAAGGCGCGCCCGCTGTTCAGGTTCAGGGTCAGCAGGTCGCCGCTGCTGTCGCCAAAGCCGGTGCGGCCGGCGTCGACCGCGTCGTGGGTGTAGCGCACGGCCGCGCTGGCGCTGTTGCCGAAGCGGTGCAGCAGGTAGGGACTGATCCGCCAGGTCTTGACGTTGGCGCGGTTGGCGCTGGCATAGCCGTTGCCGTTGACCTGCGGGCCGAAGGCCGATACCGGCTGCTGGCCGATGGCGCCGTCGGCGTCCAGGAACAGCAGGTCGTCGATGACGGTGGCGCGCACGTCGGTGCGCAGTTGCGACTGCGCGTGGCGCACCCCTTCCACGCCGTCGTCATCAAAAGCGTAGTAGTGCAGCTGGTAGTTGGCCGAGGCTTTCAGGCGCGGGCCCTTGTTCAACAGCGTGAAGCCCGGCGTCAGTTCGGTCACGAAGCGGCTCTTGGCGTCTTCGGCACGGCTCAGGGCGACGTTGTCGGTCCAGGTCTCGCGCAGGTCCACGGTGGGCGTGAAGCGCCACTCCGCGCGCGCGCCTGGTGCGGCCAACAGGGCCGCCAGCGCCGCCGGCACGAGCACGGCGCGACGCCGTCCAAAGCGACGCTTAGCCATAGTGGTAGTCATACGTTTCGGTGCCGGGGAATTCGCGCGTCTTGTTGTAGATCAGGTTCACATTGCTGCACCCTTCCAGCTGGCGCAAGGACTCCTTGACCGCGTGCTGGGTGGTGCCCTCGGCTTCGACCACGAGCGCGATCTGGCCCATGTGGCTGGCCAGGACGTGCGCTTCGCTGGTGAGCAGCAGCGGCGGCGAATCGAAAATGACGATCCGGTCCGGGTAGCGGTTGGCGATTTCGTTGACAAAGGTGCTCATCGCCTGGCTGGCCAGCAGTTCGGTCGCGCGCGGGTTGTTGCTGCCGGCCGGCAGGATGCTGAGCGTGTTCACGTTGGTGCGCAGCATGACGTCGGCCATGTCGAGTTTGTCGTCGAGCAGGATGTCCATCAGGCCGCGATGGGCCGGCAGGCCGAGCGTGCGCAGCACCGAGGGCCTGGCCACGTCGGCGTCGATCAGCAGCACCGTGTGATCGAGTTCCATGGCGATGCTCATGGCCAGGTTGATCGAGCAGAAGGTCTTGCCTTCGCCCGGCAGCGAACTGGTGACCATGATCAGGTTGCCCGGTTTTTCGCCGGGCGCGCGCGGCCCGAAGGCGCGCTTGAGCAAGGGCCGCTTGATGATGCGGAAGTCCTCGACCAGGGTGGTGCGCCCGCCGGCCGCCGTCACCAGCCCGAGCCGCTGCATGCGTTCCAGATCGAGTTCGACCTGGTTGGCGGTGCGGCGCGGCGCGTGCGGCGGCGGGGCCGCGGCCGGCGCGGCCGATGCGTGCGGCGCCGCCATGGACGGCGCTGGCGGCGGCGTATCGGCCGCGCGCGCGGCGGCGCCTGGCACGCCCTGTTCGTCTTTTCTTTGTTCGATGCGGCTGGCCGCTTTTTCGATAATGCTCACGCTGTTCTCTCCAGTGAAGGCCGCATCAGAGCAGCGGTCGGACAAACAGGGCCGCCATCACGCCGCCGTAGGCGCCGAACAGCACGATCACGGCCGCGCTGAAGGCGTACAGGCGCTTGGTGCGGATGACCTTTTGTTCGTTGGTCCAGTTCATGCCGATGCTGCCGAGGATAGGAATGCCGGTCACGTCGCGCAGGCTGCCCTGACTCATGAAGGTCGGACGCAGTTGGCTCATCAGCAGGGCCACGCCCAGGCCGGCCGCCAGCGCGGCGGCGAACACGAACGAGAACAGGCGGTGGCGGTTCGGTCCCGACGGCGTCGAGGGCACGGTGGGCGGATCGATCACGCGGAAGGTCAGCATGTCGGTGGCCGAACTGAGGTCGCCCGAGAGCTTGGCCGCTTCGCGCCGGCCGACCAGTTTTTCGTAATTCTCTTTGTTGATCAGGTAGTCGCGGTTGAGCTGGGCCAGCTGGGCCTCGACTTCGGGCGCGTTGGTGCTCTGCGAGCGCAGGCGCGCCACGCGGCTCGTGTATTCGCCCACGCGCGCCTTGAGCGAAGCGACCCGCGCTTCTTCCACCGACAGCGCCACGTTCATTTGCTGCAGCATGGGGCTGTAGTTGGCGCCGGGGTCGTTGTTGCGCTTGTTGCGCTTGGCTTCTTCGAGCTTGCGCGCTTCGAGCTGGGCGATCAGGCGGCGCGCCGCCACGATGTCGGGATGGGCGTCGGTGTACTGCATGCGCAGGCCGTCGAGATTCTTGTTGAGCGCCGCGATGCGCGCATCGATTTCGGGATTGGCCACGGTGGCCGCTTCCGGCGGCGTGAGCGGGGCCGGTTCTTCGCCGGCGATCTGGCGCTTGATGGCGTTGCGCGCCTGCTCGGCTTCGGTCAGTTCCAGGCGCGCCTGGTTGAGCGAGTCTTCGAGCGTGGCCATGTTGGCGCTGAAGTCGCCGCCGGCGCGCGGCAGCATGCCGAGGTGCTTGATCTTGAATTCCTTGAGCGCGTTTTCGGCCTGCACCAGCTTTTCTTCGTAATTCTTGATCTGGTCGTCGATGAACTGCACCGCTTTTTCGGAATCCTGCTTCTTGCCGCCGAAGCTGCCTTCCACGAAGATGGTCAGCAGCGACTGCACGATGTCCTTGCCCAGCTTGGGGTTGGAATTCTTGTACGAGATGGTGTAGATGTCGTCACGCTCGGTGCCGCCGATGCTGATCTGCGCCATCAGCTCGTCGATCAGCTTTTCATTGTCCTTGGGCGTGGACGCCTTGATGTCGAGGTCGACCATGCGCATGACGCGCTCGACGTTGGGACGGCTGATCAGGGTGCGCCGCATGAAGGCCACCTGCTGGTCCACGTTCGGTACCGTCGTCATGCCCGACAGCAGCGGTTGCAGGATGCTCTGGGTATCGACGTACACCCGGGCCGAGGCCTGGTATTCATTCGGCAAGCGGTACACCACCGCCCAGCCCACGATGGCCACGATCCAGGAAATGACGACCGCGTACCAGCGGTATTTCCAGATCGCTTTGAGGAAGTTCGTCAGTAGGGCCTGCAGTTCTGCCATCTCGTCAATCTCGCCATAAAGGGTATCCCGGGAAGGTATCCCGGGAGGGTGGCCCAGGCCGGCCGCTGTGTACGCACATGCGGACGCAGCGCCCGGTGCCGCATCGCGCCAGCCAACGTGTTATCGGATGCACAAAAAACAATTTATTGTTGCAGCTCAAGGAGCATGACAATGAATTGCTCTAAGGCATTGATTAATAATCATATGATACAGGAAATTCGTTTCCTGCTGATATTGAATTCGCCCACATAGTATACGTTCAACAATTGTTTACGGCATCACTCATGTATTCAATGACAATTCGGCCAATCCTGTTGCCCCTCGCAAAGAGTTTCGCACATCGATTCGCCAAACAGGAAGAAAACCGTGGCCTTGCGCGCCGAAATTACAACAGTGGTGAAGCGACCATGATCAGCCGGTTTGCGTGAATGAAACTAGTTGTTGCCGGCGCGCCAATCGGGTACTGTCGGCGCATGACTTCTTCCCTCCTTTTACGCGCCGGTGTCGGCATGCGCCCAAGCCTTGCCGGCGCCCTGCTTGCCGCCCTTGCCTGGGCGCCCGGTGCGGCCGCCGGCGCCACCTTCGGCCAGGTGATCGCCGCGGTCAAGCCCTCGGTGGTCGGAATCGGCACCTACCAGCCCACGCGCAGCCCGGCCATCGTGTTCGTGGCCACCGGCTTTGTCACCGGCGACGGCCTGAGCGTGATCACGAACGCGCACGGCATCCCCGAGACGCTCGACAGCGAACGCAATGAAACGCTGGGCATCGTCATCGCCAAAGGCGACAAGGTCGACTTCCGCCCCGCCAGGCTGGCCGGGCTCGACCGCCTGCACGACCTGGCCCACCTGCGCCTGGCCGGCGCGCCGATGCCGGCCCTGCGCCTGGGCGACGGCGGCGCGGTCGAGGAAGGCCAGGCGCTGGCGTTTACCGGCTTTCCGCTCGGCATGGTGCTCGGCTTGCATCCGGTGACCCACCGCGCCATGTTGTCGGCCATTACGCCGCTGGTGATGCCCTCGGTCAGTGCGCGCAAGCTCGATGCGCGCGCGATTGCGCAACTGGCGCGCGCGCCCTCGCCCATCTACCAGCTTGACGGCACGGCGTATCCGGGCAACAGCGGCAGCCCGGTCTACGATCCCGACAGCGGCCAGGTGCTGGCGGTGCTGAACATGGTGTTCGTCAAGGGATTGAAGGAAAATGCGATCAGCAACCCGAGCGGCATCAGCTACGCCATCCCGGTGATCCATGTGCGCACGCTGCTGCAACAACAAACATCAACGCAAACAACGCCGCAAACAACACCGTGAGGAAAGAAAAGCGTGTCCTCCCTTTCGCTTGAAAAACTTCATGCTAAAATAGAAACTGTTGTAATTAAAATTGCATTATAGTAATTTAATACCGGCGCGGTCCGCATAAAGGAAAATCAGGTGAACACGTTCAAATCGCATACGATGAAATGGCTTGGCGCCAGCGCGCTGGCCCTGTCGACCCTGCTCCTGGGCGGCTGCGCCTCCCAGGTCTCGACCGTGGTGCCCGATCCGGGGCCGGCCAGCGCCCATGAATACCTGATCGGCCCGGGCGACACCGTCAATATCGTGGTGTGGCGCAATCCGGAAGTGTCGACCACGGTGCCGGTGCGTCCGGATGGCAAGATCACCACCCCGCTGGTGGAAGACTTGCAGGCCAGCGGCAAAACCTCGACCACCCTGGCGCGCGATATCGAAAAAGCGCTCGAAAAATACATCCAGCAACCGGTGGTGACCGTCATCGTGACCAGTTTCGTCGGCAATTACAGCGAGCAGATCCGCGTGATCGGGCAAGCCGCCCGTCCGCAAGCGCTCGCTTACCGGCGCGACATGTCGCTGATGGATGTGCTGATCGCGGTCGGCGGCGTCACCGAGTTCGCTTCTGGCAATAAGGCCATCGTGATCCGCAAGGTGGACGGCAAGTCGGAAAAGCTGGCCGTGCGCTTGAACGACCTGATCAAGCAGGGCGATATTTCGGCGAATATCTACATGCGCCCCGGCGATGTGCTGGTGATTCCCGAAAGCTTCTTCTAAAGGCGGTCGACAGACGGCCCAAATGGTGGAATACTTGCGCGAAAGACAGGATGTCGGTTTTTTTTACAGGATAGACCGTCTGGCGCCGGCGCCGCTAACACACAGCGCCACCAAGCCTTTGATCTGCATCAGATTTTGGCGCCGGGGCGCGGCATTGGAATAAAAATTGCTTCAACTCTGTATCAGGCATGCCTGACGCTGCCGTTCAATTCGAGGAAACTGACGTGACTATCAATCATCAAGCGGACCGCGCCAGCGGCGAAGCAGTAGCGCCGCTCGCGCCCTTGTCGGCGTCCGGCAACGCGCGGCGCCGCTTTACGCGCGCCGGCATCGGCGCGTCCGGGGTCCTGATGACCCTGGCCAGCCAGCCGGGCATGGCCGCCACCGTCTGCGCCTCGCCGTCCGGCTCGCTGTCGAACGGCTTGCAATCGAGCCACCGGCCTGACAATCCGCTCACCTGCGGCGGCAATTCGCCGGGCTTTTATGCCAACAACACGGCCGCATGGCCGTCGAACCCGGCGCCGGCGCGTAAATTCAAGGATATTTTCCCGGTCAACGCCAGCCAGGCCGCGCTCGGCGAGCTGACCCTGGCCGAGGTGTTCAAGACCAACGGCAATCCGCACGGCGGCAAGGGCGGCAAAGGCCCGTTCAAGAGCGAAGACCTGGATCCCCACAATGTGGCCAGCCATGTGCTCGCCGCCTACCTGAACATCCAGAGCAAGCGCTCGACCGTACTGACCGAGAACCAATTGCGCGCCATCTGGCAAGAATACCAGTTCAACGGTGGCGGCAAGCTGGGCTACTACTCGCCGACGGCGGGCGTCAAATGGTATGGCGAAGAGATCGTCGCTTACCTGAAAACCACCTTCCATCAGTAGCCCGCACGGTGACGGCGCCGCGCGCGCCCGCCCTTCCCAGACCATGCCGCACGCCCTTTCCTGGCACGTCCTTCCCGGCCAGCGCCTGCACTACCGCCAATGGGAACAGGAAGCGGTCCTGTTCAACGACCTCAGTGGCGACACCCACCTGCTCGACGCCGATGCGCTGGCGCTGCTGCTGGCCGTGCATGGCGGCGCGCGCGACGCGGCGGCAATGCGGCTGGCGCTGGGCCTGGCGGACGAGGACCAGGACGCCAACGACGCGCTGCAAGCGCTGCTCGAGCAACTGGCGTCCATTTCCCTGATCGCACAGCGCGCATGAGCACTGTCAGCGCGCTCGGCCGCGCCGAACTGGGCCGCCGCCTGCGCGAGGGCAGCATCGACCTGCGCACCGGCGCCTTCGTCACCCGCATCCACAGCCCCTTCGCCAGCGTGGCCGATGGCTTGCACTTGCTGTACGCCGACTACCCCCTGCTGGAGGCCAATGACTTTGCCGACTTCCACGTCGATATCGCGCCGCCGCCCTCGCTGCGCCGCTGGTACAAGCCGCTGGCGCGCTTCGTCTACGATGGCATGGCGCCGTTCCTGCCGCTGCCGGCCGCGCAAGCGTTTCCAATGTTCGAATGGGGCATGAACTGGTGCGTGTCGAGCCGCGCGCATGAGTACCTGATCCTGCACGCGGCCGTGGTCGAGAAGAACGGGCGCGCCGCCATCCTGCCGGCCCCGCCGGGTTCCGGCAAAAGCACCTTGTGCGCGGCCCTGGTCAGCCGCGGCTGGCGCCTGCTGTCGGACGAACTGGCGCTGGTGCGCCCGCAGGACGGCTTGCTGGCGCCGCTGCCGCGCCCGATCAGCCTGAAGAATGCCTCGATCGTGGTGATGCGGCGCTACCAGCCGGACGCCGTCATCAGCAATCCCGTGCCGGACACCACCAAGGGCACGGTGGCGCACCTGAAAGCGCCGGCCGAGAGCATCGCGCGGGCGAACGAACTGGCGCGCCCGGGCTGGATCGTGTTTCCCAAATACACGGCGGGCGCGGCCACGACGCTGCGCGACCTGACCCCGGCGCGCGCCTTCATGCGCGTGGCCGAGAATGGTTTCAACTACAGCGTGCTGGGCGCGCGCGGGTTTGCCGCCCTGGGCGAGCTGGTGGCGCAAGCGCGCTGCATCGATTTTACCTACAGCGCGCTGGACGAGGCGATCGCGGTGTTCGAGCAGTTGGCGGGCGCGGCGTGACCGGCTGCGCCGTGCCGCTACTGCTGCAACTGCTGCGCGACCCAAGCCGCGCGGCCAGCCTCGGCCTGGCCGAATGGGACTTGCTGCTGCGCCAGGCGGCGGCGGCGCGGCTCGAAGCGAGCCTGCACGGCTTGCTGGACGAACACGGCCTGGCCGGCGCGATTCCGCCCGCCGCCCGCCGCCATCTGGACTGGGCCGGGGTACACGCCGAACGGCACGCGCGCGCGGTGCGCTTCGAAGTGGCGCAGATCGGCGCGGCGCTGGCCGCCAGCGGGGGCGACCCGATCCCGCTGCTCCTGCTCAAGGGTGGCGCCTACGCCATGGCGCAGCTGGCGGCCGGGCGCGGGCGCCTGTTTTCCGATATCGATATCCTGGTGCCCAAGGACCGCCTGGCCGAGGTGGAGGCGGCGCTGATGCTGCACGGCTGGGCCACGGTGGCGCAGGACGCCTACGACCAGCGCTATTACCGTACCTGGATGCACGAATTGCCGCCGATGAAGCATGGGCGGCGCGCCAGCGTGATCGATGTGCATCACGCGATCCTGCCGGAAACGGCGCGCCTGCGGCCCGACCCGGCCAAGCTGCGCGCCGCCGCCGTGGCCTTGCCCGCGCAAGCCGGCCAGGCCCCGCTGCAGGTGCTGGCCCCGGCCGACATGGTGCTGCACAGCGCCCTGCACCTGTTCTACGACGGCGAATTCGACCATGGCCTGCGCGACCTGCTCGACCTGCACCGCCTGCTGAGCCACTCAAGCGCCACGCCCGGCTTCTGGGACGGGCTGGCCGCGCGCGCGGCCGAACTGGAACTGGGCCGCCCGCTGTTCTACGCGCTGCGCTATGGCGCGCGCCTGCTGCACACGCCCGTGCCCGAGGCGGCCCAGGCCGCCGTGCGCGCGGCCGGCCCCGGCGCGCCGCTGCTGGCCCTGATGGATGCCCTGTTCCTGCGCGCCCTGCTGCCGCATCACCGCAGCTGCGGCGACCGCTTCAGCGGCGCCGCGCGCTTTTTGCTGTATATCCGCGGCAACTGGCTGCGCATGCCACCGATGTTATTAACACGACATCTGTTTCACAAGGCATTTATTTCTCCCAGTAAAGATTAAACGGCATCCAGGCTGTCGGTTTTCCTTACACCAATACATGCGCATACCATCAAAACGGTGTTAAGTACTTGATTTTAATCAATCCAACACTTCTGGCACGAGTCGTGCTTATAGAAAGGCACGCTGGATCAACAAACAAAAATCGGGAGAACCACTTATGAAACTGACAAAATACCTCGCCGCCGCCGCCGTCTCGGCCGCCTTCATCGCAGCGCCGGCATCGGCCGCCACCATGGGCATGGCCGACCTGGCCATCACCGGCCTGATCATCCTCGATGCGAACAACAACGCCGCCACCGGCATCACCATCAAAACCGAAAACCGGACCGGCACCGCCGCCTCGAACTTCAACGGCAACGACGGCACCGGCA
The DNA here is from genome assembly GCF_011682185.1 of Massilia genomosp. 1. Classification (NCBI taxonomy): domain Bacteria; kingdom Pseudomonadati; phylum Pseudomonadota; class Betaproteobacteria; order Burkholderiales; family Oxalobacteraceae; genus Massilia; species Massilia genomosp. 1. The sequence continues at coordinate 14,227 of NZ_WHJF01000033.1, read as the reverse complement.
CCGGCAGCGGCAACATCTTCAGCACGACCATCGGCGGCACCGTCGACGTCAAGAACCGTTGCGGCGGTCCTTCCTGCGTTGCCATGCCAGCCGGTAATTACCCAGGCGGCGTGGAAAACAATTTCTCCGCGCACATTCCTGCACCGAGCGGCAACTACGCCCTGGGCGATATGTACATCGCCGGCAGCGCGATCGGTATCGGCGCCAACGGCCTGACCCGCGCCGATTCGTCCGTCATGTCGCCCGGTAACGCCGGCAGCGCCAACGCCACCATCGCCAACTCGGCGACCTCGGAAACCGTGTTCGTCGCCAACAGCACCCTGCAAGCGCGCTTCGCACTCGGCTTCGAAGCCTATGTGGCCGCGTTCGTCAATGCCGCCGCCGGCGTCAACGGTTCCTCGCTGGGCACGATCAGCTGGGCGCTGTCGCTGCAGGAAGTGATCGGCAATGTGTCGACCACGATCATGAACTGGTCCCCAAGCGAAATCAACGATGGTGTCGCTTCGAGCGAAATGTCGCAAAATTCGATCAAGGAAACGTCGGGCACCGTCCTGTCGAACCTGGTGACCCTGACCACCGGCCGCACCTACAAGCTGACCATCAACCAGGCGTCGAACTCGATCGCTTCGGAAGTGCGCGCCGTGCCAGAACCGGGCAGCATGGTGCTGGTCGGCCTGGGCCTGCTGGCCCTGGGCGCCGCATCGCGTCGCAAAGCGGCCAAGAAGTAAGCCGCGCATGCGCCGGCCGGGCTTGCCAGCCGGTTTGCGCGTGACAGCAACGAACGACCCGACCGCCGGTGGCGCTCGGGTCGTTCGTCTTTTTAGGCGATAATGTCCCATGGCCTACACCCAGAGCGAGCATCCGAGCAATAACATCACCGGCCGCGCCACCGATGTGCGCGGCCAGGTGCGCCCGGCCAGTGTACGCGCCGTCATCAAGCTGGTGCGCGAAGCGCGCAGGAACGGCACCCCGCTATACCCCTTTTCCACCGGCCTGAACTTCGGTTACGGCGGCAAGTCGCCCACCGCCGCCGGCAGCCTGCTGGTCGACCTCGGCTCCCTGAACACGATCCGCATGACGGTCGACAAGCACAACGGCCGGGTATTGCCGGTGGCCGTGATCGGCCCGGGCGTGACGCAAGGCATGCTGTACGACTTCCTGGAAGAACACCATCCGAACCTGACCTTCAATGTGACCGGCTCGGCGCGCGCCACCAGCATCATCGGCAATTCGCTCGACCGCGGGGTCGGTTACTTTGGCCCGCGCAAGGAAGACTTGTTCGGGCTGGCCGTGGTGTGCGGCAACGGCAAGCTGCTGCGCACCGGTTTCCGGCGCCTGAAGCGCTCGCCGCTGGGCACCAGCAATCCGTATGGCCTGGGGCCGATGCTCGATGGACTTTTTTTCCAGAGTAATTTCGGCATCGTGGTCAGCGCCTGTTTCCGCCTGGTGCCCAAGCGCCCCAAGCAGGTGGCGCTGTCGCTGTCGCTGCGCCGCGAAGAGGACTTGCCAGCCTTTATCGACGAGCTGGCCAACTGCAAGCGCGAAGGCTTGATCGAGTCGGTCACCCACATCGCCAACCGCGCGCGCACCCACGCCACCCTGGCCTATGGGGTCACATGCTACCTGGAGCAGCAATGCGCCTACACGCCCGAGCGCGCCTTTGCCGAGGCCGAGAGCGTGATGGACCTGATCGCGCCGGGCGAGTGGGCCAGCCTGGGGGCGATCACCGGCACCAAGGCGCAAGTGAAGGCCAACCTGGTCGAGATCCGGCGCCGCATGAAGGGCCTGGCGCGGGTGCGCCCGATCACGCACCAGCTGCTCGACACCGCCTACGCGGTGGCGCACCGGCTGCGCTTCATTCCGGCCGCGCGCGCCAACGCCGCCGCGATCTCGGCCATCCGGCCCCTGCATACCCTGGCGCTGGGGGTGCCGACCGATGCCGCGATCGACAATTTGCTGTGGAAATTCGGCCGCGCCGACCTCAGCGCGGCCCAGCTCGACCAGTCGAATTGCGGCCTGCTGTTCATTAATCCGGCGCTGCCGCTGGACGGGGCCTTCGTCGACCGCTTCATCACTGAAATGAAGAAGACGGCGGCGCGCTATTATCACGACACCTTGTACATCACCATCAATATCGAAACCCCGACTTCGCTGGTGGCGGTGATCAACCTGCTGTTCGACCGCAGCAACCTGGAAGGGGTCAAGCGCGCCCACTTCTGCGCCGACCGCCTGCTCGACAAGATCCACGAGATGGGCCTGGAAGTGTACCGCGCGCGCGCCGACATGATGGCCGCCATCGTGCGCCGCGATCCGCATTACTGGGCCGTGATCCACGCGCTCAAGACCCGGCTCGACCCGGACGGCATCATCGCGCCGGGCCGCTACGATGCCCAGCCGGCCGTCCCCAAAACCTAGCCCAGCTTGATCAGGCGGTTGGCGATGCCTTCTTCCTCGCGCTGCGAGAAAAAGAAGGGATACAGGGAACGTTCGGTGCCGGGATGGCTGCTGGTGCCGCCCAGGCGCCGGATCTGCTGCGCCATGTGCTCGACGCTGAGCCACATCAGGTAGGCCGGGGCGTCGACCCGGGTATTGTGGCGCAGCTCGGCCTGGTCCTGGAAGTCGAGCATGGTCTGGTAAAAGCGCCGGTGGCGCGGATTGACTTCGATCAGCACGTCGGTGCGCCCATGAATGTAGCGCGCGTAGATGAACAGGGTGTGGAACAGGGCCGCCAGCGCCATCTTCGATTTGACTTGCGGGTCGAAGGCCAGCTTGGTGATCTCGCACAATCTGGCGCCGCGCGCGCGGTAGGCGTCGACGTGGTCGCGGAAAATTTCATCGGCCAGGATGCCGCGCTCGGAATCGAGCCCCAGGGTCACGGTGCCGATCACGCTGCCCTTGTCCGAGGCCGACAGGGTGATCCGGTTCGGGTCCTTTTCCATGCGCGCCACATTGTAGCCGCGCATGGCGTACATTTTGCTGATCAACAGGCTGGCCGAATTGCGGCCCTCGTCGGTATCGGCCAGGCGGATGCCGAAGGTGCGGTCGTTATCGGTAAAGTTGCCGATCAAGAGACTGCCATCCTCGGCCGCCCCCTCCTCCTCGCCGCCGACCACGTAGGATGACTCAAGATGGGCCTGCTCCCTGCCCATTGCTTCCACTGCGTCGTGCTCTGCATTCATGTGAAAACTCCCAGTGGCGCCGGCGCGACCCGCGGAAAGCGGCAAGCAACCGGTTTATAGTTGTTTGAGCAAGCCCCGCGCTTCTTCCAGTTGCGGAAATTGCTTATGTTTCTCCAGCAAAATCTCAAGTTCCTTGCGCGCGGCCGCCTGCTGCTTCGACTTGATCAGGGCCTTGGCCAGGTGCAGGCGGATCTCGGGCACGCCCGGCAGCCTGGTGCTGGCCTCGCGCAACAGCGCCAGCCCGCGCGCCGGGTCGCCCTGCTGCACCAGCAGCCAGCCCAGGGTATCCATCACCACCGGGTTGCCGGGCAAGGCCTTGGCGGCCGCCTCGGCGGCCGGCAGCGCGCGCGCATCGCCGGCCAGGTCGTAGGCCACCGCCAGATTGTTGAGCGCGCTAGGATAGCCGGGCGACTTCTTCAGTATGGCTTCAAATTCTGAAATTGCTAATTGATATTTTTTATTGGAAATATACTGCTCTCCAAGGTAACCCGGCACCTTGACATCGTCCGGATGGGCGGCACGCCACTGTTGCACCTTGGCATCGGCCTCCTTGGCCTTGCCGCCGATGCGCATGGCTTCGTACAGCTTGATCAAGAGCTCGGCGTTGTTGCCCAACGAAAACGCTTTATCGTACAAGGGGATGGCGGCTGCGGCATTGCCCTGCACCAATAACACGTCGGCTTCGGAGACGAAGCCGACCGCCAATTTGGGGCGCTGCTTTTGCATGCTGCGTGCCACGCCGAGCGCATCGCCGTACTGTTTCTGGCGCAGCTGGGCGGCCGCCAGCGCCAGCTGGGCGTCGAGATAATCGGGCTGCAAAGCCAGGGCGCGCTTGAGCGAGGCGCTGGCCGACGGCAGGTTGCCGATCGCGACATGGGCCGCGCCGAGGCGGAAATGCGCTTCGGCCGACTGCGGCGCGACCACGGTCAGCTTGGTGAAGGTTTCCATGGCGCCGCCCTGGTCGCCGGTGGCGGCCTGCAGCTGGCCGAGCAGGTCGAGCACGGCGGGATTGTCCGGATTGGCCACCAGCAGCTTGCGCACCAGGGTCAAGGCGCGGGTGGCCTCGCCCATGCGCACGTAGTGATTGGCCAGCACGATGGCCGGGCCGACCGCGGCCGGGTCGACCGCGCTGGCGCGCTCGAGCAGGGTGCCGGCTTCAGGCAGGCGGCGCTGGGCCACGGCCATGGCGCCGAGCGCGGTCAGCGCCTCGACGCTGTTGGGATACTTGGCCAGAAAGCCCTCGTAGCGCTGGCGCGTGGCGTCCAGTTTGCCCGCCTGCATGTCGAGGCGCGCCAGGTTGTCGAGCGCCGGGAAGAAATCGGGGTGCAGGCTGAGCGCTTTTTCAAAGGCGAGGCGGGCGCCGGCCTGGTCCTTCTTGCCGAGCAGCGCCAAGCCCTTGAGGTTGAGCAGCATCGGGTCGCCCGGGGTGCGCGCTTCGAGCGGCACCAAGGCCGCCAGCGCCTTGTCGAACTGGTTCAGGCGCAGCGCCGTCATGGCCAGGGTGGTGCCGGCGGTGCTGGTGGTCTGGTCGAGCGTGCTGGCCAGTTCCAGTTCGGACAGGGCGCGCGCTTCCTCGCCCTGCTCGAGCTTGCTCAAGCCGAGGGCGGTGCGCAGTTGCGCCTTTTTCGGGTCGAGCGTGCTGGCGCGCTCGAGCAGCCCGGTGGCCTTGCCGAACTCGCGGTTGTCGCTATAGGCCTTGCCGGCGATCGCCAGCAGCTGCGGGTCCTGCGAGGCGGCCAGCACCGGCGCGAGCACCGCGATGGCGCCCTTGGGGTCGCCCGCGGCGATGCGGGTCGAGGCCAGCAGCTTGCGCGCGTAATCGTTCTCGGGGTGGGCTTCGTGGTATTTCTTCAGGTTTTGCTCGGCCTGCGGCAGCGACTTGAGGGTAAAGTGGACGGCCCCGGCCAGCAACACCGACGGCATGTGGTCGGGCGCCACGCGCAACACTTGCTGCAGCGATTCGAGCGCGGCCGCGTGCTTGCCCTGCGTAAAATCGAGCATGGCCTGGGCGTAGGTCACCATCAGGTTTTTCGGTGCGCTTTTTTTGGCGGCGGCCAGCGAGACGGCCGCTTCCCCGTAGCGCCGTTCGGCGATGAACAGATAGGCCTTTTGCAGGTGGCCGCCGGCGCTGCCCGGCTCGAGCGCCAGCACCTGGTCGTAGGCGGCCAGGGCCTCGGCCGGCTTGCCCTGGGAACGCTCGAAGTCGCCCTTGAACAGCCAGCTGTCGACATCCTTCGGATTTTTCTCGACCGCCTGCGCCACATAGCGCGCCGCGCCCGCCTTGTCGCCATTGGCCAGCGCGATATTTGCCAGGCCCATCAGCGCGACCGGGTAGCCGGGATCGATTTTCAGGACGCGCTCGAACGCGTCGGCCGCGTCGGCGCGCTTGCCGAGCTGGTAAAAGGCGGCGCCGCGCTGGCTGAGTACCTTGACGTTGGCCGTGTAGGCGCTGTCGGCGCTAGCGTCGATGACTTTCTGGAACTGTCCTTGGAACAATTGTGCCATCAACAGTTCGGGCAAGGCGCGTTCCGCCGCCATGCCCAGCTCGATCGCCTTGCGCACTTCCTTGTCGGCCGAGACGGCGTCGCCGAGCTTGTTATAGGCTTCGCCCAGCGCCAGGCGCGCTTCCGGGTCGGACGGGTTTTTGGCGACCGCGTTCTTGAGCTGGATCAGGGCCGACACATGGTCGCCCTTCTGCTGGAATTGCCTGGCCTCGGCCAGCAGGGTCGCCGCCGTCTCGGTCTTGCCGCAGCCGGCCAATGCACCGAGCATAAGGACCGTGGTGAGGGTGGCGGTGGCCAGGGAGTGCGCTTGGGTTGACATGACGATCCTGTTGTTACACGGCGGTGGCGTGGTCGCGCCTGCCGCCAATTGCATGAATGAAGCGGCGCAGGGATGCCGCACCGGCGCGGCTGCGGATCGTTACACCGCGAACGCCACGGTCAGCCGATCGACAGCAGGCGCTCGGCGATGCCGGCTTCCTCGCGCTGCGAGAAAAAATAGGGGTACAGCGAACGTTCGGTGCCCGCGTCTTCATGCACGCCGCCGAGGCGTTCGATCTCGGAACCCATGAAATCGACGCTGAGCCAGAGCAAATGGGCGGGCGCGTCGACACGCGGGTTGATGCGCACCCCGCTTTGGGTGCGAAAACCGAGCATCTGCTCATAATAGCGCCGGTGACGCGGATTTATCTCGATAAACGCATCCGTACACTGGTAAATATGATGGGCGTAGATATACAGGATGTGGAACAGCGAGCCGAGCGCGAATTTGGAGCGCACCGCGGGGTCGAAGGCCAGCTTGCTGATTTCACAGACCTTGGCGCCGCGCGCGCGGAATTCGTCGATGTGATCCTTGAACACCTCGTCGGCCAGGATGCCGATCGGGGAATCGACCCCCAGCGTGACGGTGCCGATGACGTCGCCCTGGTCGAAGGCCGACAGGGTGATCTGGTTGGGATTGTCTTCAAGCCGATGGGTACCGGCATAGCCACGCCAGGCATACATCTTATTGATGAGCATGCTGGCGCGGTTACGCCCTTCCTCGGTGTCGGCAACGCGAATCCCGAAGCTTCGTGTATTGATCGTCATCTCGGAGATGTTATCAGAATTATCTTCCACAAAAACACAATGGCTGCCCAGATTCCCTGTATCGGGCGCGGGAAAATTGAAACGAGTTGTTTCAACATTATTGAGAAACTGATCCATCGACTATGATCCCGGAGATATTGTCCAAACTGCCAATTCAGTAACATATTGCTAACAGGGACTATCCTAACATTGACGGCAAGATGCAGGGAGACAATTAAAATTTTTGTTCGCAAATATGCAACAGCCGGGCAAAAATCTTGCCAGAAATGCAAAACCGCCATTTCCTGCGCGGAAATGACGGTTTTCAGGTGATGGGCGACGTTTTCAGGGCGTCCTCCGGCGAAGGTGGAAAATCACCGGCCGGGTCGGCTACAACTCCTTGGCCAGCGCCTTCGCCTCCTCCATCTGGGCAAAGTCCTTACTGGCCATGACCTTCTCCAGTTCACGCTTGGCCCCGGCCTTGTCGCCCGTTTTCGCCAGCCCGGCCGCCAGGTGGAAGCGGATATCGCTCGCCTCCGGCGCCAGCGCGACCGCTTTTTGCAGCAGGGTCAGGCCGCGCTTGGCGTCGCCCTGCTCGACCAGCATCCAGCCCAGCGTATCGGTGACCGCCGCACTGTTGCCGGCCAGCGCGAAGGCCTTTTCGGCGGTCTTCAGCGCGCGCGGGTCTTTTTCCTGCTGGTAGGCCCAGGCCAGGTTGTTCAGGGCCGCGGCATTCTCCGGCGCTTGCTTGAGCACCGTTTCGAGCCCGCCGATGGCCGCCTTGTAGCGCTTGCCCGCCAGGTCGTTCTCGGCCACGTACAAGGCCAGCGCCACGTCGTTCGGATGCTCGCGGGCGGCCTTGGCCAGGCGCGCGTCGGCTTCCTTGCCCTTGCCGGACTGGCGCATGGCCGCATGCAGCTTGATCAGGTTGGCGCTCGACGGCGTCAGCGCGAACGCTTTGTCGAACGAGGCCACCGCTTGCGCCGGCTTGCCCTGCGCCATGCTGAGGTTGCCTTCAAGCTGGAAGCCCAGCGCTTCCTTCGGCCGCTGTTTCTGGATCTGGCGCGCAATCGCCAGCGCGTCGTCGAGCTGGCCGGCATTGGCGGCCAGCTCGGCCTGGGCCACCTGGGCGTCGACAAAGTCCGCTTGCAGCGCCAGCGCCTTTTTCAAGTCGCCGGCGGTGGCGTTCAGGTTCTTCATCTGCGCGTGTACCGTCGCCAGGCGGAAATGCGCCATCGCCGATTTCGGCGCCACGCCGGCCAGCTTGCCGTAGGTGTCCAGCGCGCCCGGCAAGTCGCCGTTGGCCAGCTGGGCCTGGCCCAGCAAGTCGAGCAGGTCGAGGTTTTTCGGATTGGCCACCTGGAACTTGCGCGCCAGGGTCAGGGCCTTGTCCTTCTGGCCGATCGACAGGTAATGCGCGCCCAGGGTGCGCGCCGGGCCGATGGCGTCGGGATTTTCGCTGCTGGCCTTTTCCAGCCACTGGTTCGCTTCGTCATTGCGCCCTTGCGCCAGGGCCAGCTTGGTCAGGGCGTAATAGGCTTCGACATTTTTCTTGTCCTTGGCCAGGAAATTGACCAGTTGCTGTTTCGCCAGCTCGGGCTTTTTCTCGCGCAGGGCCAGCTGGGCCAGGTTGGCGGCGGCCGGGAAATAGTCGGGCTTGAGCGCCAGCGCCTTGTCGAAGCTGGCGCGGGCGTTGAGCATGTCGTTCATGCCCAGGTACACGCCGCCCTTGAGGTTATGCACCATCGGGTCAAGCGGCTGGGTTGCTTCGAGCGCCTTGGCGGCGGCCAGCGCCTTGTCGTAGCGCTTCAGGCGCAGCTCGGTCATCACCAGCAGCACCGCCGCCTTGGGCGACTTGGCGTCGAGCCTGGTCGACTGTTCGAGTTCGCTGATCGCGCGCGCATCGTCGCCGGTGGCCAGCTTGCCCAGCGCCAGCGAGGTGCGCAGCCCGGCCGCGTCGGGCGCCAGCGCGCTGGCCTGCTCGAAGTAAGCCGTGGCCTTGGCATAGTCGCGCGCCTGCATGTAGGCTTCGCCGGCCAGCGCCAGCAATTGCACGTCGTCCTTGCCGGACTCGAGCATCGGGGTCAACTGCGCCAGCGCTTCGGTGGTCTGGCCCATTTTCAGCAGGGTGCTGACCATCAGCTTGCGCGCGTAACGGTGTTCGGGCATGGCGGCCAGGTATTTGCGCAGGTGCTGTTCGGCCTGCGGCATGGAGCCGAGCGCATGCTCGACCGCGCCGGCCATCAGCACGCTCGGCATGTGCTCGGGCGCCACGTGCAAGACTTTTTGCAGCGTTTCCTTGGCGGCGGCGTGCTTGCCCTGGGTGAAGTCGAGCAAGGCCTGGGCGTAGGACACCATCAATGCGTTGGGGCTGATCTTGCGGGCGGCGTCGAGGTCGGCCTTGGCGGCGTCGAACTTGCCTTCCGCGATCTCGACAAAGGCGCGTTCCAGGTGCGCCGAGCGGTGCTCCGGCTTGAGCTTGATGACCTGGTCGTAGGCGGCCAGCGCTTCTTTTCCCTTGGCCTGGGCGCGCAGCAGGTCGCCCTTGAACATCCAGGCGGTGGCGTCGGTCGGGTTGCTGGCGACGACCTGGTCGGCCAGGCGGTTGGCTTCTTCCAGGTCCTTGCGCGCCAGCGCCTGGCGCGCCGCGCCGATCAGGGCGCCGACGTGGCCGGGCTTGGCCGCCAGGGCCTGGGCGTACAAGTCCTTGGCCTGGTCGGCGTGGCCGAGACCGGCGCTGGCCTCGGCGCGCAGCGCCAGCATGTCGGCGTCGGCAGTCGCACTGGCAGTCTCGTCCAGCACCTTCTGGAATTGCTGCTGCATCATCAGGACTTTCGCCAGGGCGGGCACGGCCTTGTCCTTGGGCGCGCCCAGTTCGATGGCCTTGCGCAATTCCTTCTCGGCCGAGACGGCGTCGCCGATGTCGAGATACACCAGGCCCAGGGTCAGGCGCGCGTCGGCATCCGACGGATTTTTCACCAGCGCATTTTTGAGCTGGATCACGGCGGCCTTGCTGTCGCCCTTGGCGATGAACTGCCTGGCGTCGGCCACCAGCGACGCCGACGTTTCGGTCTTGCCGCAAGCGCTGACGGCGCCCAGCAGTAATAATGCGGACACCACGGCGGCGGCGTGCGCCTTGGATCTGTTAACTGATCTGGTAACTGACATGACTTCCCTATCGTGTGCAACGTGAAATGAGTGGCTGGACAACGCTGCGCCGGCCTGGGTGGCCGGTGTTTTGCGCTCGCATATTCTATATCGATTTCTCGGGGGAACGAGAAGAACAGGCGCCCGAACAGGCGCCCGCGCCGCCGCCGTTTACAGCGGGTCGGCGGCGGCCAGGGTGTAGGGTACCAGCACGGTCTCGCCCGGCACGAAATCGCGGGTGTCGCGCGTGACCAGGACGCGCCCGGACAGGTGCGCGGTGGCCAGGATCACGGCGTCCGGCAGGCGCATGGCGTGCGCCTCGCGCACGCGCGACGCTTCCAGCGCCAGCAGGTGGTCGATCGGCAGCAGTTCGAACTGGCCCAGGAAGGCTTCGACCAGCAACCGTTCGTCCTCGTCGTCGGACACGCCTTCCATGATTTCCATCCACGTCACCACGCTGATGGCCTTGTCGACATAGTGATCGCAGGCCAGTTCCGCTTGCGCGACGCCGTTCAGATAGTCAATCAGGATGTTGGTATCGAACAGCGCCTTTACCATTCGTCGCGCAACCGGTGCTGGTAACTGACGCCATCCTCATGGATGCGCTTCTTCCACAGCCCGAAAGCGCTCGGCGGCGGCGGCGCGCGCCGCTCGGGGGCGACCGGCGCGGACAGGCCTGTTTCATCGGCAATGACACCTGGAACATGGGTTACCGCGACGTCGTTCGGATTGCGGCCCATGTGGCGCCTCGAAAGTTGTTCAATGATAAGTAGTGTATAGCATCGTTTGCGCCCCGTCAGCAGGGCGTGCCGCCGTGCCGGCTTATCCACCTTGCATAGAGAAAACGGAAATCAGCGGCCTGTGCCGAATAAGCGTGGAACTGAGGCCCCTTATAGCTAGCAATCTCGCGAAATTTTGGTATTTACAGTAAGAAAATTCGGCTTGCGTGAATGAACCGCGTCGATCTCGCCACTGGTCTTGTTGTGCCGTTTGGATACATACGGCATCTTTCCCTCATGGTAACGTTATGCAGTGGGAATAGATATCCTGCCGACAACTTCCTGTCAATCCGCGCGGAAAGTGCCAGATTGATAAAAAATGATAAAACCGGAGACTGAATGACATCCTCGCCCACCCTGTTCCTGCTCATGGCCGCCGCCCTCGCCGGCAGCGCCACCGCCCAGACCGATATCGCCAGCGCGCCAGGGGCTCGCCCCGCCGCCAGCCTGCAGATCGGCAGCGTCGACGCGGTCCTGAGCGGCTTTGCCGCGCAACATGCCAACGGCCGCAGCTTGCAAGTGCAATCGGTCGGCGGCAACACCGTCGCCGCCCACATCCGCGACTACGCCGACAAGAACGGCGTGGTATCGATCACCGGTACCGCAGTCGACACACAAGATTCGGTATTCGTGCTCAAGGGGAACAAAAAAGCCGTGTACGGCTACCTGCTCAAGTACGACACCCGGAAAGCCTGGGAATACACCACCGACAGCGCCGGCAAGGTCTGGCTGACGGAAGTGCCGATTACCAAGATCGTGCCCGACTTCGACCCCGATTTCCGCGACAAGCGCACCCCGGCCATGCTGGCGCTGGCGGTGTCGCACCCGGTCTACAGCCCGATGGCGCTGCGCCAGGCGCGCCATATCGGCCCGTACCAGAATGAAGACGTGACCCAGCTGCAAAGCAAGCCGGGCAGCCCGTATGTGTTCTACCTCAACACCACGGCGGTGATGAGCGGCAGCACGCCCTTGAACGGCGTGACCAAGGAAAACATGTACCGCGCCTGGCAATCGATCGCCGACCAGTACTCGATGCTGAACCTGAACGTGACCACCAGCCGCGCCGTGTACGACGCCGCGCGCACCGCCAACGTGCTGCGCACCGGCATCATCAACTTCGTCAACCAGGATGGCCGCTCGTTCGCGCCGCTGCGCGCCTTCGGCACCACCGCCGCCGGCACCCTGTACCGCAATCCCTCCTCCGGTTTCGACTACGGTTACGGGATCGGCATGACCGGCGCGCACGAAGTCGGGCACCAGATGGGCATGAACCACGACCGCGGCGGCAGCGGCGGCGAGTATTTCGAAGGCATTGCCGCCTATCAGTGGGGGCCGATCATGGGCAACTACTGGATGGGCGGCGGCTGGGCCAACCAGCTGTTTACCTGGAGCCGCGGCGAATACACCACCGCCAGCAATTTCGAGGATGACCTGCGCATCATGAACGTGGACGAAGCCGTGCCCTACATGGCCGACGACATCCCGGACACGCGCGCGCTGACCCTGGGCACGGGCGGCGCCATCGATCCGACCCGCAACTTCGGCCAGATCGAACGCAACACCGACAGCGACACCTTCACCTTCACCACCACCGGCGTGAGCACCCTGAACCTGCGCATCGACCCGCTCGAATACCTGCGCATGCTCGACGTCGACGCCAGCATCGTCAACGCGGCGGGAGCGGTGGTGGCGCGCAGCAACCTGGCGGTCAACCGCTCGGCCCAGTTCACCAATCTGTCGCTGCCGGCCGGCAGCTACCGGCTGGTGGTGCGCGGCGGCGCCGAGGGCACGCCGGCCAATGGTTTCTCGAACTATTCGTCGCTCGGTTACTACGCGATGAAGGGGACGCTGGCGGGCGCGGGCGGCTCCGGCTATCCGGTGCTGGGCAATGGCGTGGCGCTGGGCGGCCAGGGCGCGGCGACGGGCGGCTGGCAATATTTCACGATTGACGTTCCGGCGGGGAAAAGCCAGGTCGCGTTCGCGCTCAACGGCGCCAATGGCGACGCCGACATGTTCGTCAAACTCGGCGGCACCCCGAGCACGGCCAGCTACAACTGCAAGTCGGACGGGCCGAGCAGCGTGGAAAACTGCACCGTCAGTGCGCCCCAGGCGGGCCGCTACTATGTGGGTATCTATGCGTACGCGGCGTATAACAACCTGAGCGTGAAGGCGACTTACTAATTAGGCATGCGCAAGGGCGGCAGCGGCGACGCTAGCCGTCCTTGAACAGCGCCGACACCGGGCAGTCGAACAGGCTGGCCAATCCCTCGAGCAGGTCGATGCTCAGGGACTTGGTGCTGTTGTTGACCACGCGCGTGAGCTGGGAGTGCGAAATCTCCACGCCCATGGCGCTCAGGCGTTTCCACAATTCTGTGACGAAACGGATGTCGTGTTCAGCCATCAAAACCTGGACCCGCAGGACGGCTTTGCGCTGTGGCCCCTGGAGGGGCTTGGAGATAGGGGATGGTTTTAGTGTGTGCATGGGTTCGTCGTACCTCACTACGACAGGCGCCATCATACCCGTTTGCCGCTGACCCCGTTTTCATGTGTTGCAAAAAAACCCAAGCAGGGCGATTTATTTGCATCTGATGCAAATTATTTTCCAAATTTGCTTGCGTTCCGATTTTGTGCATGTCAGAATGCATTCACTCGCTCAGCAAGAGCACCAATCGCAGCAACGACCACAGGGATTTACCGTGAAAACAACGACGCAACAACAACAGATGACGACGCAGCGCCCAGCGCGCGGCCTGTCGCTGCTTGCTTGCAGTCTGTTGGCGTCGTTGCAAGTTGCGCTGCTGGCCGCCCTGCAAGGCGCCAGCGCCGCAGCCGCCCAGGGCCTCGGCTCCCTGGCCGCCGCCGCGAATAATGCGCGCCGTCCGTTGCCAGCACCGTATTACCACCAGCATCACCAGTGGCCGGCATGTGGCGGCGCGAATGTGGAACCGATAACGAACATCCGAGGGGGCAACCCCTAGCCGCGGAGGCTGACCCCTCCCCGGCTGACCGACAGGTCAAGCTCAAGGGCTCGGATGTTCCGCAAGGACTCCGGGCCCTTTTTGTTTTGGCCGGCAGTTTTACCGCAACACCGCAGCAATCGCAGTCAAGCCCTTTCAGTTTGAGGCCGTCCCCGGACAACCCGGACCAGACGCAGTTCTTTCACAATTCGGACAGGTACTAAACGGTTCCGCCTGTATCGGTATCGCACCCTCACGTGCGATACCAGTGCGGGTGGAACCGGTGCGGGAATAGCGCAATCGCAGAGCGCAACCCTGATGGGTTGAGACAGGGAGTGCGAATCTCCCCTCCCGCGCCATTCCACAAAGCGCTTTCAAGCAGCGCATGGCCCTGCCAGGGACCAGTCACGCCGAGAGGCTTTGTGGAATGGCCAATACCAGCCTTGGGCGACGAGCAGCATTGGCGACTTAGGGCGATTGCATGAAGGCTGGGACGTCGCGGTGAGCAAAGATTGTAAATATTGCTTGTAAACTCGCCGAGAAAGGCGTTTACTCTTGATATTTGGACGCGAGAATGACACACGGACCGATGTCGC